>NZ_JARAYJ010000054.1:0-46690 GCF_033794345.1 Streptomyces niveiscabiei | reverse complement strand
CTGGCCCCTGTTCGACGTCCGCGCCGTGCACTACACGGCAGCGGACGGAGAGCGCCGTACGCGGATCGGGGTCAGCCTGGACAACCTGGTCCTCGACGGGCTCAGCATGATGATCGTCTTCACCGAGCTGCGGCAGCTCCGGGACGATCCCGGCGTCGAACTGCCGCCGGTGGAGCCGACGTTCCGGGACTACCTGACCTCGGTGCGGCCCTCGCCTGAGGCCGTGGCCGCCGACCGGGCGTACTGGCGGGAGCGGCTGCCGGAGCTGCCCCCGGCGCCCCGGCTGCCCCTGCTGCGCGAGCCGTCCGCCGTCGGGCGCCCGCACTTCGCGCGCCGGGCGACGCACCTGCCGCCACAGGTGTGGGCGCGGCTCCAGGACCGGGCCCGGGTCCACGGCATCACCCCGTCGGTCCTCCTCCTGGGCGTGTACGCGGAGGCGCTGGGCGAGCAGGCGGAGAGTCCCGAACTCACCGTGAACCTCACCCTGTTCGACCGGCAGGAGGTCCATCCGCACATCAACCGGATCGCCGGCGACTTCACCTCGCTGCTGCTGGCCGCCCACCGTCCGCGAGCGGGCGAGTCCTGGCTCGCGCGGCTGCGTGGACTCCAGGCGCGGCTGTGGACCGACCTCGACCACCGGGCGGTCTCGGCCGTGTGGGTGATGCGCCAGCTCGCCCAGGAACGCGGGCCCGAGCAGGCCGCCATGCCCGTGGTGTTCACCAGCGCCCTCGGCATCGACGACGAGCGGGCCCGGCTGCTGACGCCGCCGCACTGGTCCGTGTCCCAGACGCCGCAGGTCTGGCTCGACCACCAGGTCCTGGAGGACGCCGACGGGCTCAGGCTCACCTGGGACGCGGTGACCGGCCTCCTGCCCGACGACCTGCCCCAGAACCTGATGGACCGTCAACTCGCCCTGCTGGACGAGCTGTCCGCCACGGACGACTGGGACGCGCTGCTCCTCGGCACAGGTCTCGCGGACGGCGAGCGAGCCGCACGGCCCACCGCCCCGGCCGTCCGGTCCGGCGCGGGCGGCTCGCCACGCGGCGCCGCCGAGGAACTCGTGGCCGCGCTCTGGTCCGAGCTGCTGCCCGACAGCCCGCCCGCGGGCCGGGACCAGGGCTTCTTCACGGCCGGCGGCGACAGCCTCCTGGCCACCCGGCTGATCGCGCGACTGCGCGAACGAACCGGCGTGGAAGTCCCGTTGAGGACGTTCTTCGCCCACCCGACGGTGGCCGCTCTCGGCGCCGCCGTCACCCACCGCACGACCGAACACACCATCGAACAGAACTGGGAAGAGGGGGAGCTGTGAGCGCCGCCGAGCTGGTGTCGGAACTGGCCGCCGTCGGAGTCGAGCTGTGGGAGGAGGACGGCCGCATCCGTTTCCGGGCGCCCCAGGGCGCCCTCACCGAGGAGCTGCGCGAGCGGCTGCGTGACGGCCGCGACGCCGTACTCGCCCATCTGCGCGACCCGTTCGCCGAGCCCCTGGTGCCCGACCCCGACGGGCGGCACCTGCCGTTCCCGCTGACCGAGGTGCAGTCCTCGTACCTCCTGGGCCGCACGGACGCCTTCGCCTACGGCGGGATCGGCTGCCACGCCTACCTGGAGTACGAGCTGCCGGGCACCGTCGCCCCGGAGCGGGTGGCCGGCGCCTGGGAGGCGCTGGTGGAGCGGCACGACGCGCTGCGCACCGTGTACCACCCGGACGGCCAGCAGGTCCTCAAGGACGTGCCGCCGCACCGGATACCCGTCGCCGGGGCCGAGGAGGCCGAGCGGATCCGCGGCGAGCTGGCGCAGCGCACGTACGACCCGGCCGTGTGGCCGCTGTTCGACGTACGGCTCACCGCCTCCCCGGAGCGGCTGCTCGTACACCTCTCCGTCGATCTGCTGGTCACCGACTTCTCGGGCGTCCAGCAGCTCCTGGGCGAGCTGGAGCGGCTGTGCCTGGAGCCGGAGCGGCCGCTCGACCCCGTACCGGTCTCCTTCCGTGACCATGTGCTGGCCGAGCGGCGGCTGCGCGACAGTGCCCGCTGGGCGCGGGACCGGGACTACTGGCTGGAGCGCCTCGACGCGCTGCCGCCCGCGCCCGACCTGCCGGTCCTGGCCGAGGAGCCGGGCGGGGAGGTGCGGTTCAGGCGGCTCGCGGACCGGCTGACCGCCGACGAGTCGGCGGCGCTGCGGGGCCGGGCCGCCGCGCGCGACCTGACCGTGTCGACGGTGCTGCTCGCCGCCTACGCCGAGATCGTCGGCCGGTGGAGCGCCAAGCCGCGCTTCACGCTCAACCTGCCGGTCTTCGCCAAGCGTCCGGTGCACCCCGACATCGGCCGGGTGGTCGGCGACTTCACGTCCGTGACCCTGCTGGCGGTCGAGCCCGAGGCCGGGACGTCCTTCGCGCAGCGGGCCCGGGCGCTCGGCGGGCAGCTCTTCGAGGACCTCGACCACGGGCTGTACTCGGGCGTCGAGGTGCTGCGCGAGGCGGCCCGCCGCTCGGCGCCCGCGCTGATGCCGGTGGTGTTCACCAGCACGCTCCAGGGCACCGAGGCGCAGCGGACCGGCGTCGGGCGGGTGGTGTACGGGGTGACGCAGACGCCGCAGGTGTGGATCGACTGCCAGGTGATGGAGTCGGGCGGCGAGGTCCTGCTGGGCTGGGACGTCCGGGAGGGCGTCCTGCCGGAGGGGGCGGTGGACGACGCGTTCGGCGCGTTCGCCGCGCTCGTGCGGGAGCTGGCCGTGTCCGACGCGCCGTGGGACGGCGGCGATCCGGTGCGGCTGCCGCAGGCGCAGGCCACCCGGCACGCGGCGGCCAACGCCACCGCCCGACCGCTGCCGGACGGGCTGCTGCACGAGCGGGTCTTCACCGCTGCCGCCGCCCACGCCGCCCGGCCGGCGGTCGTCGCGCCCGACCGCACGCTGACCTACGCCGACCTAGTCGCGCACGCCCACGCGGTGGCCGCGCGGCTGCGCGAGGCGGGAGTCGCGGCGGGCGACCGGGTGGCGATCGTGATGGACAAGGGCTGGGAGCAGATCCCCGCCGTGCTCGGCGCCCTGCACGCCGGCTGCGTCTACGTGCCCGTCGACACCGTCCACCCGCCCGCGCGGCGCGCCCAGGTGCTGGCCTCCAGCGGGGCGCGGGCCGTCCTCACGCAGACGCGTCTCGACGGCACGTTCGCGGTGCCGTCGATCGCCGTGGACGCGCTGGAGCCGCCGTCGCAGGCGCCCGAGCCGCGGCGGGTGGACCCCGGCGAGGCGGCGTACATCATCTACACCTCCGGTTCGACCGGTGAGCCCAAGGGCGTCGCCGTCTCGCACCGGGCGGCGCTCAACACGGTCGCCGACATCGACCACCGGTTCGGCGTGGGCCCCGACGACCGGGTCCTGGGCCTCGCCCAGCTGGGCTTCGACCTGTCCGTGTACGACGTCTTCGGGCCGCTGGCCCACGGCGGCGCACTCGTCCTGCCGGACCCGGAGCGGCGCGGCGACCCCTCGCACTGGGCCGGCCTGGCGGCCCGCCACCGGGTGACGCTGTGGAACTCGGTGCCCGCCCAGCTCCAGATGCTGCACGACTACCTGGCCTCCGCCACCGGCTCCGGGGACGTGGCGGGCCTGTCGGACCTGCGGCTCGGGCTGCTGTCCGGCGACTGGATCCCGGTCCGGCTGCCGGACCGGGTGCGCGCCCTGCTGCCGGGACTGCGGCTGATCAGCCTCGGCGGGGCGACCGAGGCGGCGATCTGGTCCATCCACCACCCCGTCGAGGAGCCCGTCGACCCCGACCGGCCGAGCATCCTGTACGGCAGGCCGCTCGCCAACCAGACCTTCCACGTCCTGGACGAGGCCCTGCGCCCCCGCCCGGACTGGGTGCCGGGCGAGCTGTGCATCGGCGGCAGCGGGCTGGCGCTCGGCTACCACGGCGACCCGGAGGCCACGGCCCGGCGGTTCGTCGTCCATCCCGTGACCGGCGAGCGGCTGTACCGCACCGGTGACCTGGGCCGGTGGCTGCCGAGCGGCGACATCGAGTTCCTGGGCCGCGAGGACGGGCAGGTCAAGATCCGCGGGCACCGCATCGAACTCGCCGAGGTCGAGGCCGCGTTGACGGGCCATCCGGCGATCGGGGCGGCTGCCGCCCTGGCCGTAGGCGACGATCCGCTGCAACGCCGGCTGGTCGCCTTCGCGCAGCCGGCGCGCCGCGCGGACGAACCGGCCGCCGGGCCGGACGAGGCCCTGGTGCGGGACGCCCGTGCGGCGGGTGAGGCGGTCACGGTCGCCGAGCCGGAGCTGATCGGCGCGTTCGCCCGGCTGCTGGACGAGGCGTCGCTGGCGTCGATGCTGGAGGCGCTGCGGGCCCGCGGCCTGTTCGCGGCGCCCGACGCCGTGCACAGCGCCGACGAGGTGGCCGCGACGGCGGCCGTACCGCGCCACCACCGGGTGATCCGGCGCTGGCTGTCGGTGCTGGCCGGCGAGGGCCTGCTGGAGGTGCCGGAGCCGGGCCGCTACCGGCTCGCCGGGCAGCCCCCGTCGGCGCCGGCGGCCTGGGACCGGGTGGCCGCCGTGTGGAGCGACGAGCTGGGCCCGGTCGAGCTGCTGGCCTATCTGCGGGCCAACGCGGACCAGTTGGGCGAGCTGATGCAGGACCGGGTCGGCGCGGTCGACCTGCTGTTCCCCGGGGCCCGGATGGAGACGGCCGACGCGGCCTACCGCGAGAACGTCATGTCCGCCTACCTCAACCGCGTCCTGGCCGCCGCCCTGCGCTCGGCGGCCGAGGGGCTGGCTCCCGGCCGGCCGCTGCGCGTGCTGGAGGTGGGCGCCGGGACCGGGGCGAGCACGGCGGGCGCGCTCGCCGCGCTCGACGGGCGTCCGGTGGAGTGGCTGTTCACGGATGTCAGCCCCTTCTTCCTGGACCGGGCGCGCGAACGGTTCGGCCCCGACCCGCGGCTGCGGTACGGGCTGTACGACGTGGACGGCGACCCGGTCGAGCAGGGCCTGTCCCCCGACGCGTACGACGTGGTGGTGTGCGCGGGCGTGCTGAACAACGCCCGGGACACGGCGGCGGCGCTCACCGCGCTGCGCTCGCTGCTCGTCCCCGGCGGGCTGCTGCTGGTCACCGAACCGACCCGGGAGCACTACGAGATCCTGATCTCGCAGGCGTTCATGATGACCGGCGCGGAGGACGTGCGG
Source organism: Streptomyces niveiscabiei (assembly GCF_033794345.1). Classification (NCBI taxonomy): domain Bacteria; kingdom Bacillati; phylum Actinomycetota; class Actinomycetes; order Kitasatosporales; family Streptomycetaceae; genus Streptomyces; species Streptomyces niveiscabiei. Next base: position 41,521 of record NZ_JARAYJ010000054.1, on the reverse strand, counting down.
CGCAGCGGCGGGTCCGACGCCACGTTCGTGACCCGTGAGCAGTGGCTGCGGCTCTTCACGGAGGCGGGCGGGCGCACCGAGGTGTGCCTCCCGCAGGCGGGACACGTCCTGGAGCCGCTGGGGCAGCACGTCTTCGCCGTCCGCTTCAAGGCCGACCGCGCCCTCGTCGACCCGGCCGAGGTCGGCGACCACCTCGCGGCCCGGCTCCCGGCCTACATGCTGCCCGCCGCGCTGCACATCGTGGACGGGCTCCCGCTCACGGCCAACGGCAAGGTGGACCGCAAGGCCCTGGCCCGGCGCGCCGCTGCCGCCGACGCCGCCGTCGCGGCGGAGGAGGCCCCGGGGCGGGCCGAGCGGGCGGACGGAGAGGCGAAGCCCGCCGACGCGCTGGAGGAGCGGCTCGCCGAGGTCGTCGCCCGGGCGCTGGGTGCCGCGTCCGTCGACCGTGAGCGCAGCCTGTTCGAGCTCGGCGCGGACTCGCTGATCCTCGCGCAGCTGTCCGCCCGGCTGATCGAGGAGGTGCCCGAGGCGGCGGAGCAGCAGTTCGACACGTTGTTGCGGGAACTGCTGAACCGGCCGACGGTCGCCGCCCTGGCCCGCCATCTGCGGGGTGCGGGCGAGGCGGCCGGTGCGGGGGCGGGCGAGGCGAGCGCGCTGCTGCCGCTCGGTGACGCGCCGGACGGCGGGGTGCTCCAGGTGCTGGTGCACGAGGGGATCGGCACCATGGCCCCCTACCGGGACCTCGCCGCCCGGCTGGCCGACCACGGGCCGCTCGTCGGGCTGGCCGTCGGCGACGTGGACGCGTGCGTGGACCTCCCTGCGGAGAGGTTCGTGGAACTGCTCGCGGCCGAGCACGTCCGGCGGCTGACCGCGACCGGAGCCGGACGGTTCCGGCTCACCGGCTACTGCCTGGGCGGACAGCTCGCCACCGAGATCGCCCGGCAGCTCACCGAGAGCGGGGCGCACGTCGAACAGCTGACGGTGGTCAGCAGCAGCCCGCCCGCGTTCGTGTGCGAGGACGAGCTGCTGATCGAGCACGCCTTCGCGCGGGTGCTGGGCGCCGACCCGGTGGCGGCCGGGTACCCGGACGACGAGGAGGAGCTGGGCGCCGCGCTGCGGGCCGTCCTGGAGGCCACGCCCGGCCGGGTGCCGGCCGGTGCCTTCGCCGCGCTGTGCGGTGAACCGCGCCTGGAGGCGGTGGCCCGCCGGATGCGCGCGCTGGGCGAGGTGCCGCAGCCTCAGCGGCTGGCGGCCATCGCGCGCACCCTGGGCGGGGACGGCGAGGCGGCCCATGTGCCGGGCCTGTACCGGGTGTTCCGGCACGCCTTCGCCGCCGCCTCGCTGCACACCACCCAGCCGTACGCGGGTGACATCACCCTCGTGCGCCCGCGCGGCCGGCTGCGGTTCCTGGCCGGGTTCGGGCAGGAGGCGGACGAGCTGTGGCGCGAGGTGTGCCTCGGCGACCTGACGGTGGTCGACGTCGACGGCGACCACTTCGGCTGCCTGCGCGCCCCGCACGCCGCCCAGGTGGCCTCGGCGGCCGGCGGCACGCCGTGAGGCGCGGCGCCCCGGTCGCGGTGGGCGTGGTCGGGGCGGGCGGCTCGGTGGGCCGGGCCGTGCTGGCGGAGCTGCTGCGGCTCGGCGTCGGGCCGGTGCGGGCGGCGGTACGCCGCCCGCCCGGCCGGGCCCTGCCCGCCGGGGTCGAGGTGTGGCCGGACCCGGTCGACGTGGCCGACGCCCGTGCCCTCGCCGCGTTCTGCGCCGGCTGCCGCGTCGTCGTCAACGCCACCGGGCCCGTCCGGGCCGTCGGCCACCAGGTCGCCGAGGCCGCCCTCGCGGCGGGCGCGGACCTGGCCGACGTCAACGACACCACCGAGCTGCCCGGCCCGCCACCGTACGAGCGGCTGCTGCGGTGGCGGACGGCGGTGATCGGCGCCGGATCGATGCCGGGCCTCGCGGGCCTGCTGCCGGGACTCCTGTTCCCCGGCCCGCCCGGGGCCGGGGGCCTGCCCGGCACCCTGACGGTCCGGGTCGGTGGGCTTCCGCACTTTCCGCCCGCCGCGGCCCGGGACTTCATGGACCGGCTCGCGCGGCCGGGCGGTGAGGTGACCGCCGTGTGGCGCGGCGGGCGCCGGGTGCCCGGGGCCCTCGCGGTGGAGCGCGGGGTGCGGCTGCCGTACTTCGCGGGGGACGTGACGGCGATCCCGTACCTCACCGAGGAGGCCGTGGGGGTCGCCCGGCGGTACGGGGTCGGCGAGGTGCGCTGGTACACGGTGTTCGGCGGGGAGGCCACCCGGGCCGTCCTGGACCGGTACCGCGCCGGGCTCGCCCCGGGTCCGGACGTGGACCGGGCGGCGGAGGAGCTGTCGCGGGCCACGCTCACCGATCTCGCCGGGCGGACGCCGTACCACGTCGTCACCTGCGAGCTCGACGGGCGCCGCGCCCTGGTGCTCACCGGCACCGACTCCTCGGCCCTGACCGGCACGGCCTGCGCGCACGCCGCGCTCGCCCTGCTCGACGGCGGGCTCCCGCCCGGGCAGCTCCACTTCGCCGGCCTGCCCGACCCGGGCTGCACGGTCCGCCGTATCGCCCGGTCCCCCGCCGTACGCGGCCTGCGTCTGCTGGACGGCCCGCTGGCCCATCCGCCCGTGGAAGAAGGAACCCTGTGACCCGAGAGAAGCCTGTGACCCGAGTCGTCGTCTGCGGTACCGGTTTCGGCCGCGTCTACCTCAGTGCCTTCCGCGAGCCGGGGCCGGAGTTCCCGTTCCGCCTGACCGGCGTCCTCGGCCGGGGCAGCGCCCGCTCCAAGGCCTGCGCCGAGCGCTACGGCGTCCCTCTGCTCACCGACCCGGACGACGTGCCCGCCCTCGCCGACCTGGCCTGTGTGGTCGTACCGAACGGGGTCGGCGGCGGGGAGGGCGCCGCGCTCGCGCAGCGGCTGATGGACCAGGGGGTGCACGTGCTGCACGAGCACCCGATCCACCGGGTGGAGCTGGCGGCGTGCCTGCGCTCCGCGCGCGCGAACGGCGTCCAGTACCGGCTGAACACCTTCTATCCGCACCTCGCGCCGGTACGCCGCTTCCTCGCCGCCGCCCGGCATCTGGCGGGGCGGCAGGAACTGCTGTACGCGGAGGGCGCCTGCGCCATCCATGTGGCGTACGACCTGGTCGACATCCTCGGCCAGGCGCTCGGCGGGCTGCGGCCCTGGCAGTTCACCGGTCCCGCGCCCGGCGGCGGGCCGTTCAGCACGCTGGAGGGCCGGCTGAACGGAGTCCCGGTCACCCTGCGCGTGCTGAACCAGCTCGACCCGGAGGACCCCGACAACCACACCCACCTGCTGCACCGTGCCGCGCTCGGCTTCAGCGGCGGCACCCTCACCCTGGCGAGCACGCACGGCCCCGTGCTGTGGAGCCCGGCCCTGCCCGCGCCCCGGGGTGACGACGGCGAGCTGGACTTCGACAGCGAGGCCCACCGGCTGGTGCGGCTGCCGAGCGTGCAGCCGGTCGGCCCGGCCGAGGCTCCCACGCACCGGGAGGTGTACACCGAGGTCTGGCCGGAGGGCGTCCGGCGGGCGCTGCGGGCCATGGCGGGCGCTGCGGGGGCGGGCGAGGACCCGTTGCGGGCGGGCCAGTACCACCTGACGCTCAGCGAGATCTGGGAGGACCTCACGGCCCGGCTCGGCTACCCCGAGCTGGTCCGGCGCCCCGCGCCCGAGCCGGTCACCGCGCCGGACCTGGTGGCGGCCGTACGGGAGCGGGAGGGCCTGTGAGCAGCGTGGCAGCCGCCTTCAACCCGCTCGACCTGAGCCACACCGACGACCCGTACCCGAGGCTGGCGGCGCTGCGCCGCGAGCGCCCGGTGTCCTCGCCGCTGCCGGGCTGGCACGTGGTGGTCCGGGACGCGGACGTGCGGGCGGTGCTGGCGGCCCCGGAGGTGTGGTCGAGCCGCCGCAACAACACGTCCGTGCCGGACACGGCGGAAGCGGACCGGGAGCTGGCCCTGTCCCAGCTCGACCCGCCCGCCCACACCCGGCTGCGCCGGCTGCTCTCCCCCGCCTTCGCGCGGACCGTGGTGGCGGGGCTGGAGCCCGTGGTGCGGGAGCGCGCGACGACGCTGGCCGGTGAGCTGACGGGGGAAGCGGATCTCGTCGCCGGGTTCGCGGCCCCGCTGCCGCGCGCCGTGCTGGCCGCCTTCTGCGGGGTGGCCGACGGTGACGCGGCGGCGTACGACCGCTGGGCGGCCGGCTTCACGGATCTGCTGGGGCACCGGGCCCGCCCCGAGTGGCCCGCGTTCGAGCGGTGGGCGCTGCGGGCCGCCGAGGGGCCCGCCCTGGGCGGCGTACTGGGGCGGCTGGACCGCGCGGAGGCCGTGACCTTCCTGCACTTCCTGATCGTGGCCGGTGTGCCCAACCTCCGCCACGCGCTGGGGAATCTGGTGCTGCGGCTGCTGCGGGAGGACCACTGGCGCACCGAGGGCCTGCCGGAGGCGGTCGAGGAGTCGCTGCGGCTCGATCCGCCCGCGCTGTGGCAGATGCGCACCGCCACCCGGGACACCGTGCTGGCGGACACGCCGGTGCGGGCCGGGGAGCGGGTGATCGCCGTGGTCGCGTCCGCCAACCGGGACCCGGCGCGGTGGGGCGAGGACGCCGACGCGTTCCGCCCGGGGCGGCCGGGGCTGCGGGCCCATCTGGCTTTCGGCAAGGGCCCGCACGCCTGCCTCGGCGCTTCGCTGACCCGGCTCCAGCTGCGGGTCGCCGCCGAGGTGCTGATCGAGCGGCACCCGGGGCTGCGGCTCGCGCCCGACTTCCGTTTCCGCCGGGCCGGCGACTTCATGAGCCGCGGTCCGGCGACGCTTCCCGTCCTGTGGAGTACCGAATGACCCCTGTGACCAGCGACGCCGTCTCGCTCTGGCTGCGCCGCCCGCTACCCCGGCCGACGGCGTCGACCTCGTTGGTGTGTTTCCCGCACGCGGGCGGCAGCGCCGCGTTCTACACCGCGTGGGGGAAGCTGCTGCCACCCCATGTCGAGCTGCTCGCCGTGCAGTACCCGGGCCGTCAGGACCGGCTCGCGGAACCGGCCGCCGCGTCCATGGCCGAGCTGGCCGGGGCCCTCGCCGAGGTGCTGCGCCGGGACCGACCGGACCGGGAACGCGTCCTGTTCGGCCACAGCATGGGGGCCTCGGTCGCGTGGGAGACCGCCCTGCGCCTGGAGGCATCGGGCGTGGGGCCCCGGCACGTCTTCGTCTCCGGCCGCCCCGGCCCGCGCCGCCAGCGGCCGGGCTCCGTGCATCTGCGCGACGACGACGGCCTCGCCGCCGAGCTGCGCCGCCTGGACGGCACCCACGCCGAACTCCTCGACGACCCGGAGATACGGGCGGTGCTGCTGCCCTCGGTACGCGCCGACTACCGGCTCGTCGAGACCTACCGCCCGGCCCCGGCGGCCCGCGTGCGCTGCCCGCTGACCGCGCTCACCGGGGATCGCGACGAGGAGGCGACGGTGACGGACGTGGCGACCTGGGGCGACGCCACGTCCGGCGTCTTCCGCCGCCTGGTGTTGCCCGGCGGGCACTTCTACCTGGTGGAACAGGCCGAACGGGTCGTCGCGGCCGTCCTCGACGCGTGCGGCGCGCCCACGCCCGCCATCTGTCCCGTGTTCCCCTGACCGCCCCGCGAACACCGCCACCGACCGCGTGATCCGCAACCCGGTGCGCCCGGCAGCCCCACAAGACAAGCCCGGCACCACCACCGCCCGCGCCACACGCGACGCGCGCCCGCACCCACCGACCGTGTCCCGTGTGCCCCCGACCAGCCCGCGCGCCCGGCAACCGCCCCTCCCCAGCCCCGTACACGCCGCGCCCTCACCCCCATCCCGCATTCCCCCGACCACCCCGACTGGAGCGACATGACCCCCCTCCCGGAAACGGCGGCCCCCGCGCGCGTCGACCTGACCGCGCTCGCCGACCTCGTCACGCCGTGGGCGATCAGGGTCGCGGCGACCCTGCGCCTGGCCGACCACATCGCCGCCGGCCACACCGCCCTGCCCGACCTGGCCCGGGCCGCGGGCGCCGACGCGGACGCCCTGCGCCGCATGCTGCGGGTCCTCGTCGGCCGGGGTGTCTTCGCCGAGCCGGGGCCGGACACCTACGCGCTGACGCCCGCGGCGGAACTCCTGCGGGAGCGGGGGCCGTTCGGGCTGCGGGCCTGGTTCGACCTGGACGGCATGGGCGGGCGGATGGACCAGGCGTTCGGGCGGCTGCTCGACACCGTGCGCACCGGCGAGCCCGCCTATCCCCTCGTGCACGGCCGGTCCCTGTGGCAGGACACCACGGACAGCCCCGACCTCGCCCGCTCCTACGCCGACCTGATGGCCGTGCACACGACGTTCGCGGCGCCGGAGGTCGTCGCCGCCCACCCGTGGCCCGAGCAGGGGCACGTGGTCGACGTCGGCGGCGGCTCCGGTTCCCTCCTCGCCCGGCTGCTGACCGCGCGCCCCGGGCTGCGCGGCACGCTGCTCGACCTGCCGGAGACGGCCCAGGAGGCGCGGGGCGCGCTCGACGCCGCCGGGCACGCGCAGCGCGCGGACGTGCATCCCGGGAGCTTCTTCGACCCGCTGCCGGCCGGCGCGGACCTGTATCTCCTCACCTGGGTGCTGCACGACTGGAACGACGACGACGCGGTGCGCATCCTGCGCCGCTGCGCCGAGGCGACCGCCGGCGGCGGCGGCGAGATCCTGGTCGTGGAGAACCTGGTCACCGAGGGGCGCCGCGCCGACGTGGGCGCCGCGATGGATCTGCGGCTGCTGGTGCTGTTCGGCGGGCGCGAGCGGACGCCCCGGCAGCTGGACGAGCTGGTGGCCCGCGCGGGCCTGCGGGTGACCGGGCGCCAGGTCACCGGGACCGGCATCCATCTGGTGACCTGCGGCAGGTGACACACAAGGGGCGGGCGGCACGGTACTGAACCGTGCCGCCCGCCCCTTTTTTCCTCACAGCGCCTCTCAGCGCCTCTCAGCGCCGGAGGCGCTCAGGACCGTGCCGCCAGCCTCCACCCCCGCGCCTGTTCCCGCTCCCGCCAGAACCCCGCGTACCGTCCCCCGAGCGCCATCAGCTCCTCGTGCGTGCCCTGCTCCACGATCCGCCCGCCGTCCAGGAAGGCGATCAGGTCGGCGCCGCGCACGGTGTCGAGGCGGTGGGCGACGACCAGGACCGTGCGGTCGGCGGTGAGCGCGGCCAGGGCGTCCTGGACGGCGGCCTCGTTCTCGGCGTCGAGGGCGGAGGTCGCCTCGTCGAGCAGGACGACCGGGGCCCGCTTGAGGAGGGCCCGGGCGATGGAGATCCGCTGCCGTTCGCCGCCGGAGAGGGCCGCGCCGCCCTCGCCGACGCGGGCGGCCCAGCCGTCCGGGAGCCGCTCGGCGATCTCGTCGACGCGGGCGAGCCGGCCGGCGGCCCGCACCTCCTCGTCGGTGGCGTCCTCGCGCCCCGCGCGGATGTTGTCCTCGATGGAGCCGGCGAAGAGGTACACGTCCTGGAAGACCATGGCCAGCCGGGACATCAGCTGGTCCGTCGTCAGGTCGCGGACGTCCGTGCCGCCGACGCGGACCGTGCCCGAGCCGGCGTCCCAGAAGCGGGCGATCAGCCGGGTCACCGTCGTCTTGCCGGAGCCGGAGGGCCCGACCAGGGCCACGGTGTGCCCGGCCGGGACGCGCAGGTCGCATCCGTCGAGGACCGTGCGCCCGTCCTCGTAGCCGAAGGAGACGGCGTCGAGTTCGATGCCGCAGGAGCCGCCGGGCTCCTCGGGCAGCGGCGCTCCGGCCGCCGGCTGGGGCAGCGGGGCGGTGGCCAGGACGGCGTCCAGGCGTTCCAGGGTGCCGCGGGCGACCCGCAGCGCCCCGCCCAGCTCGGCCGCCGCGCCCATGGGTTCGACGAACCGCACGGCGAGCACGAGCACGGCGATCAGCTCGCCCGCGCCGACCGAGCCGTCGAGGGCGAGGGCCGTGCCGAGGACCAGGACGCAGGTGAAGCACAGCTGCACGGCGAGCGCGAAGCCGGCGATGCCGGGGACGCCGGTGCGGACGGCCGCGCGGGCCTTCGCGCGCTGCTCGCGCAGGGCGGCGTCGAGGAGTTCGTGGTCCTCGGCGGTCCGCCCGAAGGCGCGCAGCGCGGGCTGGTGGCGGGCGAACTCCACCAGCCGGTCGGCGGTCTCGACGGCGGCGGCGTGCGTCTGCCGGTCGACGCGGCCGATCAGCCGCCCGGACCAGCGGTAGGCGCCCGCGGCGACCGGTGCCGCCGCCAGCATGGCCAGGGCGAGCCGCCAGTCGTAGGCGAGCGTGGCGAGGACGACCACGGCCGGGGTGACGAGGGCGTTGCACAGCGGGCGCAGCAGGTTCGCGGCGGCGTTCATCACCTGGACGACGCCCTGTCCCGCCAGTTCGCCGAGCGCGCCGGTGCGTTCGCCGCCGAACCAGCCCAGGGGCAGGGCGACGACGTGGTCGCCGATCCGGCGGTGCAGGTGGCGTCCGAGGTCCGCGCTGAAGCGGTTGCCCCGCACGGTCGCGGCGAAGGCGGCGGCCCCGTAGGCGGCGGTGGCCGCGGCGAGGGCGCCGGCCCAGGGCCACGCGTCAGCGGGCTCGGCGCCCAGGAGCCGGGTCAGCAGCGGGACCAGGAGGGCGTAGGCGGCGCCTTGGAGGACGGCGGCGAGGACGGCCCAGAGCATGACGCGCCGCAGCCCCTCGGTCCGTTCGTGGCCCAGGACGCGGGTCAGCAGCGCGGTCATCGCGCGGTTCCCTTCTGCTGGAGGGCCCACAGGTGTGCGTAGCGGCCGTCCAGGTCGAGTAGTTCGGTGTGGGTGCCCTGTTCCGCGATGCGTCCGCCGTCGAGGACGACGATGTGGTCGGCGTCCCGTACGGTCGCCAGCCGGTGGGCGATCACCAGCAGGGTGCGGCCGGCGGCGAGCGCGGACAGGGCCTGCTGGACGGCGGCCTCGGACTCGGGGTCGGCGAAGGAGGTCGCCTCGTCGAGGACGAGGACGGGCGCGTCGGCCAGCAGCGCCCGCGCCACGGAGAGGCGCTGAGCCTCGCCGCCGGACAGGACGGCGTCCTCGCCGATGATCGAGTCGTAGCCGCGCGGCAGTGCGGTGATCCGGTCGTGGACGTGCGCGGCGCGCGCGGCCCTCTCGACGGCCGTGTCGTCGGCGTCGGGCCGGCCGAGCCGGATGTTGTCGCGGACGGTCGTGCGCAGCAGGTGCGGTTCCTGGAAGACGAAGGACACCTGCCGGTACAGGTCGGCGGGGGCGAGGTCGCGGACGTCCGTGCCGCCGACGCGGACCGTGCCGGCGGTGGGGTCCCAGAAACGGGGCACGAGCCGGGCGAGCGTGGACTTGCCCGAGCCGGAGGCGCCGACCAGGGCGGTGACGGTGCCGGGGCGCAGGGTCAGGTCGATGCCGCCGAGGACCTCGGTCGTGCCGTCGTAGCTGAAGCTCACGCCCTCCAGTTCGACCCGGCCGTCCGCGCCCGGCGCCTTGGGCTCGGCCGCCTGCGGCAGCGGGGGGACGGCCAGCAGCGTGTGGAGCCGGCGGGCGCTCTGCACGCCGCCCTGGACGGCGTGCCCGGACTGGGCGAGCCCCAGGACGGAGCCGGTGATGGCCGGTCCGAGCAGGACGAACGGCACGAGGTCGACGGGCTCGGCCCAGCCCTGGGTGACGAAGAGGGTGCCGGTGGCGGTGGCGAGGAGCAGCGCGGCGGGGCCGGAGAGGGCGAGCGCGGCGCGGGTGCTGGCCCGGGTGGTGCTCATGATCCAGTCGCGGAAGAAGACGGCGAAGCTGTCGGCGGCGTCGTCGTAGGCGCGGTGGGCGCGGGAGGTGCGGCCGTACGCCTTGATGACGGTGATGCCGTGGACGAGTTCGACGACGGCGGCGTTGACGGCGCCCATGGAGCCGAAGAAGCGTGCGGTGACCTCCTCGCCGCCGGACATGGCCTGTTTGAGGAAGTGGGCGCCGAGCAAGAGGGGCAGGAGCGCGATGAGGGCGAGCCGCCAGTCCACGGTCAGGAGGTAGGCGAGGGCGGTGAGCGGGGCGACGAGCGCGGTGGTGACCTCCAGCGCGGTGTGCGCGACCAGGTGGTGCAGCGTGGAGATGTCGTCGGCGGCGGCCTTCTTGACCTCGCCCGAGCTGTTGTCGGTGAACCAGCCGAGCGGTACGCGCCCGAGGTGGCGGGCGAGCCGGCGGCGCAGGTCGAGCTGGAGGTCGGCGTCGGCGTGGTGGGTGAGGACTCCGGCGACGGCGTACAGGACGAGCCGGGCGACGAGGGCGCCGACGGCGGTCCAGGCGGCGGCCCAGGCGCGGCCTTCGTCGGGGCCGCCGGACGCCAGGAGGGCGCGGGCCAGTTCGGCGACGGCGATGAACGGGATCATCGAGCAGACCGACGCGGCGGTCTGGGCGAGGATCGCGGCGGTGAGGCGTCCGCGTACGGGGGCGATGAGTTCGCCGAGTCCCGGCGGTTTCGCCGGGGTCGTGGGGGCGGGGAGGGTGTCGGGGGTGCCCTCTCGCGGGTCGGCGAGGGCCGCGCCGGTCATGGGTGTTCCTCTCGGGTCGGGTGGGTGGGGCGGAGTACCGCGAAGTCGGTGGCGAGCGGGGTGCAGGCGAGCCCGGCCGCCGCCGCTTCCCCGGCGAGGGCATCGATGCCGATGCCGGACCAGGGCAGGGGGACGGCGTGTTCGCGGACGACCGTCTCGCCGTCGCGGACGCGGTAGGTGAGCGTCCAGCCGTCGTCGGCGCCCTCGCTCCACGACTCGTAGAGCAGGTCGCCCACGCGGCGGGTCGCCAGCCGCAGCGGGGCGCGGGTCGGGGGCGCGGTGCGGTCGAGGACGTCGACGACGACGGGGGCGCCCGGCGGCAGCCGTTCGGCCAGCTTCCGCCACAGGGCGGCGCGTTCGCCGGGGCCGAGGTGGCCGACGACGCCGAGGACGACGGCCGCGCACAGGCGGTCCGGTAGCCGTACGTCGGGGAGCGTGCCGGCGGTGACGGTGACGCGTGCGGCGAGTGCGGGCCGGCAGGCGAGCCGGGTGGCGAGGGCGACGCGCATGGCGGCGGAGGGCTCGACGGCGAGGATGCGGGACCCGGGGACGGCGTCGGCGGCGGCCTCGGTGGACAGGCCGGTGCCGGCGCCGAGGTCGAGCAGGGGGCCGTCCGCCGGGTCGGCGCCGTCGAGGGCGCGGCGCAGGAGGGGGCCGAGCCGGGCCCAGGTGGGGCCCGCCAGGAGGTCGTAGAACTCGGCGGCGCCGCCGTACAGGTCGTGGCCGGTGTCAGGCAGGGACATCGGCCTGCTCCGGGGCGGTCAGCTGGTCCTGGTCGCGGATGAGGGTCCAGGAGGCGAGGGCTGCCAGGAGGCTGATCACGGCCGCCGCGACGAGGATCGTGGCGAGTCCCGCGGTGAGCGCGGAGCGGGCCGCGTCCAGGACGGGTTCGCGGGCCCCGGCGGGCAGCGCGCGTTCGAGCTGCCCGAACTGGCCGGCGGCCACGGAGTCCCGGACCTGCTGGCGCATCCCCTCGGGGACGTGCAGGGCGGCGAGCTTGGCGTCGTCGAGGTCGTGGTCGATACGGGTGCCGAACACCGCGCCGAAGGCGGCCACACCGGTCGCCGTGCCGAGCGGGAAGAAGGTGTTGGTCATCCCGGAGGCCATCCCGGCCCGCTCGGGCGGTACGACGCCGACGGCGATGCCCATCAGCGGCGGGAAGGCGATCGCCCCGCCGATGCCGAGCAGCACCAGGCCCGGCAGCATCACGAGCCAGGAGTCGTCGGGTCCGACCCGGGCCATGGTGAGCAGGCCGGCCGCGGTGATCCCGGTGCCGAGGGCCATGACGCCCCGGGTGGGCAGCACTTTGAGGAGCAGCCCGCTGAAGGGGGCGACCAGCATGATGAACGCGGTCATCGCCAGCAGCCGCAGCCCGGTGCCGAGCGGGCCGTGGCCGAGCATGCCGGACAGCCAGAGGATGAGGTAGGGCAGGATGCCGAAGCTGACCACCCGGCAGACGAAGCTGAGCACGATCGCCCCGCTGAACGACGGCACCCGCAGCAGCCGTACGTCGAACAGGGCGTTGTCCCGCTGCCGGGTCTCCCACGCCACGAACCCGGCGATGAGCAGGGCCCCGCCGACGAGCGGGAGCAGCGCGGAGGGGGACGTCCAGCCGTGCTCGGGGCCGGTCACCAGGCCGTAGTTGAGGCCGAGCAGCGACCCGGCGGCCAGCAGCAGCCCGACGAGGTCGAACCGCCCCTCGGGGCGCGGGAGCCGGCCCGCGCGGTCGTCGCGGGGCACCCGCAGGACGGTGCCGAGCACGATGAGGACGCCGACCGGCAGGTTGACGTAGAAGATCCACCGCCAGTCGAGGCCCTCGACGACGGCGCCCCCGACCAGCGGGCCGAGGGCGGCTGCGGCGCCGCCCGCCGCGGAGAACATGCCGATGGCCGACTGGCGGCGCCGGCCCTCGTAGGCTCCGGCGATCAGGGCGAGCGCGGTGGACATCACCAGTGCGCCGCCCAGGCCCTGGAGGGCGCGGCAGGCGATCAGCGTGCCGACGCCGGGGGCCGCGCCGCAGCCCGCGGAGGCGGCGGTGAAGACGGCGACGCCGGTCAGGAACAGCCGGCGGCGGCCTATGCGGTCGGAGAGCGATCCGGCGGGCAGCAGGAGGGCGGCGAAGACGAGGGTGTAGGCGTTCACCACCCATTGCAGTCCGGTGAGTCCGGCGTCGAGGTCGGCGGCCACCTCGGGCAGCGCGACGTTGACGACGGTGATGTCCAGCGTCATCAGCACGGCGGCCAGTGACGTCATGGCGAGCAGCCAGCCGCCGCCGGCCGCCGGGGCGGTCTCGGCCGGCGGTCGCGGGCGTGCGTCCTGGGTCATGGGAAACCCCTCGAAGACATGGGTATACGACGTATACGGACGGGCGGACGGCAGCGCCGCACGACGCGGTGCTGTGGCTTCGCGCCCGGGGTGGGGCGCCGGAGTCAGTCCGCCGGCAGGCCCCGCAGGAGGGCCTTCAGACCGGGCACGAACGCGTCCTGTGCCGCGCCCTCGCGCGGCGGCCGGGACAGCATCCGGGCCAGTCGGGGATGGTCGTCCATCCGGACTCGGGTCATCAGCTCATGCCGGGCGGGGCGGCCCTCGGGCCCCAGCGCGGGCAGGTACGACAGGTGGCCGAAGGTGTACCACCACAGCGCCCAGTAGGCGTCGGCGGCCTGCTCCTCGTCGAGCCCGGCCTCCGCCAGCAGGGCGAGGACATGCTCGACGAAGCGCGCGGCGGCCGGCCCGAACAGGTCGCCGCCCCTGAGGACCTCCGCCACCCACGGCTCCGCCGTCAGATGGTCGTGCAGGGAACGGAAGGCCAGCACCAGGCGGTCGGACGGGGAGCCGGGGCCGTCCTCGATCACCAGCTCCTCGGCCACGTCGTCCAGCATGGCGACCAGCAGCTCGCGCTTCTCGCCCACGTGCCGGTACAGCGCCATGGCCGTCACACCGAGTTCGGCCGCCACCGCGCGCAGGGTGACGGCCGCCAGCCCCTCGTCGCGGGCCAGCCGCCGGCCGGTGGCCACGACGGTCGCCCGGCTCAGCGGGGAGCGCCGCTTGCCCGTCCCGGGGCGTGTCCCGTCGCTGTCGGTCGTCCTGCTCGGCATACCGCCACCCTAGAGTCACCGCGTCGCGTCCTCTCCCCGGGCCCTGGCGCCGGGCATGGCCGCCACCAGGGCGCGGGTCACGTCGTGCTCGGGCCGGCTCAGCACCCGGGCGGCCGGTCCCGTCTCGCGAATGCGGCCGTCGTGCAGTACGGCCACCCGGCCGCCGAGGCGAGCGGCGACCGACAGGTCGTGGGTGACCATGACGACGGCGAGCCCCTCCCGCTCCCGCAGGCGTGCGATCAGCTCGACGACTCCGGCCGCCACGGACGGGTCCAGCGCGCTGGTCACCTCGTCGCAGAGCAGCACCTCGGGGTCGGCGGCGAGCGCCCGCGCCAGGGCGACGCGCTGCCGCTGGCCGCCGGAGAGCGCGCCGGGCAGCCGGGTGGCCAGCGCCGGGTCGAGGCCCACCTGTGCCAGCAGCCGCGCCACCTCGGCCTGCCGCCGGCCGGCGGGGAGGCCGGCGCGCAGCACGAGGGGGCGGCCGACGATGGCGGCGACGGTGTGGCGCGGGTTGAGCGAGGCGTAGGGGTCCTGGGGGACGAGCTGTAGCGCCCGCCGTTGCCGGGGGTCGCGGTCGCGTACGTCGGGTGCGCAGGTCTCGCCGTGCAGCCGGATCCCGCCCCCGGTGGGGGTGTCGAGCCCGGCGAGGCAGCGCAGCAGGGTCGTCTTGCCGCAGCCGGAGGGGCCGACGACGGAGAGGCAGTCGCCGGGTCCGAGTTCGAGGGACACGTCGTCGAGGACGGAGGCGTGGCGGCGGGTGAGGGTGAGGCCGGTGGCGCTGAGGAGGGTTCCTGGTGCCGGGTCCGTCGGGGTGGGGGCTGCCGGTGCGGGTGCGGCGGCCGGTTGCCTCAGGACGGTGTCCGCCGGGCCGAGTTCCACGATCCTGCCGCCGTCCATGACGGCCACCCGGTCGGCGACGGCGGCCACCGCGCCGAGGTCGTGGGAGACGAGCAGGACGGCCGTGCCGGTCTCGTGGCGCAGCCGGGTCAGGTCGGCGAGGAAGGCCGCCGAGGTGACGGTGTCGAGCGCGCTGGTCGGCTCGTCCAGGACCAGCAGGCGCGGTTCCACGGCGAGGGCGACGGCGAGCGCGGCCCGCTGCCGCTGGCCTCCGGAGAGCTGGTGGGGCCGGCGGCGCAGGATCTCCGAGGGCCGGTCGAGTCCGGCGAGCCGCAGGGCCCGTCCGGTGCGCTGCGGCCACTGCGCCCTGGGGACGCCGCGGGCCCGCAGCACCTCGGTGATCTGCGCGTCGATCCGCAGGTGCGGGGCGAGGGCGGTGCGCGGGTCCTGGGCGACGTAGCCGCACACGGCCGCGCGCAGCCGTCGCAGGCGCCGCTCGTCGAGCGCCAGCGCGGGGTGCCCGTCGAGCCGTACCTCGCCCGCGGTGTGCCGCAGTCCCGGCGTGATCCGTCCGAGGGCGGCGAGGACGAGGGTGCTCTTGCCGCTGCCCGACTCCCCCACGACGGCGAGGAGTTCACCGGGGGCGAGGTCGAGGTCGACGCCGTCCAGCACGGGCTGCCCGGTCTCGCTCTCCACGCGCAGCCCTCGTACGGAGAGCAGGGCGTCCGGGTCCGGGGCGTCGCCGGCCGCCGGGGCGGCCGTACGGCGGCGGCGTGCCGTCCGTGCCTGGGCCGGTCCGGGGAAGGCCGCGTCCAGCAGGAGGTTGGTGGCGAGCAGGAGGACGAGGAGGAGGGCGGCCGGGGCGAGCACCGCGAGGGGTTGCAGGGTGAGGCCGTCGCGGTTCTCCAGCACCATCAGGCCCCAGTCGGCGGCCGGGGGCTGGGCGCCGTAGCCGAGGAAGGCGGCGGTGGCGAGGACGGTGACCGCGCCGAGGAAGCGGACTCCGGCGTCGGCGGCGAGGACGGGGGCGAGGTTGGGCAGCACCTCGCGGCCCAGCACGCTCGCCGTGCGCTCGCCCCGTGCGACGGCGGCCTCCACGTAGTCCTGGGCCAGGATCCGCAGCGTCGCGGCCCGCACCACGCGGACGCTGTCGGGCAGCAGGACGAGCCCGGTGGCGAGCGCGACGCCCCACGGGCCGCGTCCGGTGGCCACGACGACCACGCTCAGCAGCAGGAAGGCGGGCATACCGAGCAGGACGTCGGCGACGCGCAGGACCAGGGTGTCGGTCCAGCCCTTGTGCCAGGCGGCGGTGGTGCCGGCCAGCGCGGCGAGGGCGCAGACCGCGGCCGTGACCGCGAGGGCGTCGAGCAGGAGCGCACGGCCGCCGGACAGGACGCGGCTGAGCACGTCGGAGCCGAGCCGGTCGGTTCCCAGGGGGGCGCGGGCGCTGCCGGGGGCGTAGGGGATGTCCACGGGGTCGGTGACGGCGTGCGGCGCGAACAGGGGGCCGAGGAGGGCGACGGCGACGACGAGGAGCAGGACGGCGAGCGCGGCGCGTCCGCGCCACCGCCGGCGCTGCGGTGCGCCTGCGGGGGTGGCCGTCTGCGGCGGGCGCTCGGAGGTGAGGGTCATCGCGGGTGCCTCTGCACGGGGTCGAGGAGCGGGACCAGCAGGTCGGCGGCGAGGTTCGCGGTGACCGCGACGGCGGCGCCGAGCAGGGCCACGGCCTGGACGACGGGGACGTCCCGGGCGGCCGTGGCGTCGACCAGGAGTGCGGCGAGCCCGGGGTAGCCGAAGAGGGACTCCGCGACCAGCGCCCCGCCCAGCAGGTAGGCGACGGAGCGGGCGAGCGTCGGAACGGCGGGGCCGAGTCCGGCGGGCAGGACGTAGCGCAGGGCGACCCGGTGCTCGGGCACCCCGTTGAGGCGTGCCGCGTCGACCGCCGGGGAGCGGGCGGCCTCGGCGACCCCGGCCCGCACGAGCCGCAGGTTCTGCGCCAGGCCCACCGAGACGAGGGTGAGCACCGGCAGGACGAGCACGGCGGGCCGGTCGAGCGGCCCTTGTCCGGCGCCGAGCAGGGACACCGCGGGCAGCCAGCCGAGCCCGGCGGCGAACACGGCCATCAGCAGGGCGCCGGTGACGAACTCCGGTACGGCGGCCAGGGCGAGCGCGCCGCCGGAGACGATCCGGTCGCCGCGCCGCCCGGCCCGCAGCCCCGCCCACAGGCCGAGCCCGACGGCGAGCGGCACGAGCACGGCCGTGGCGGCGAGGCCGAGGACGAGGGAGTTGCCGAACCGGTCGGCGATCAGCTCGGCGACCGGGCGGCCGTTGGCGTAGCTCGTGCCGAAGTCGCCGCGGACGGCGTGCCCGAGCCAGTCGAGGTACCGCACGGGCGCGGGCCGCTCCAGGCCGAGCTGTTCGCGCAGCGCGGCGACGGAGGCCGGGGTGGCCTGGGGGCCGAGCCGGGCGGTGGCCGCGTCGCCGGGGGCGGCCTCGGTGGCGGCGAACACCAGCACCGACACGGCGCCCAGGACGAGCAGCGCCCCGCCGATCCGGCCCAGGCGGCCTGTGGTGCTCATTCGACGAACGCGTCCCGCAGGCTGGGGAAGTCCGCGTAGCCGCGCGGCGTGACCCCGTGTGCTGTCGCGGCCGAGCCCGACACGGTCGGCACGCGCGCGAACAGGGCGTCTCCGCCGTGTTCGTGGAGGTGCTCCAGCACGTCGGCGACCCGTGTGCGCCGCTCCTGATCCCGGGTCGCCCGGTTCATGGCGGCGATCAGCGGGTCGAGCGCGGGGGCGTCCTTGGTGCCGGTGAGCGGGAAGGAGGCCGTCGAGCCGTAGTAGGTGCGGATCGCCAGCGGCAGCGGGTTGGGGTGGTAGGCGGCGGTCTGGACGGGGGTGGCGAGGATCGTCTTGAAGTCGCTGTAGTAGTCGGCGGCGGGCACCTTGTCGAGCGTCGCCGTGATGCCGGCCTTCGCCAGCATCGGCACCATCGCGGTGGCGCTCTCCTCGGTGCCGTAGTCGTAGTCGGAGGTGCGGATACGGACGGCGAGCCCTTCCTGTCCGGCGTCCTTGAGGAGCCTGCGGGCCTGCTCGGGGTCGTAGGCGGTCTGCGCGATGCCGGTGTCGTAGTAGGGCTGGTGGGCGCCCACGAGGTCGTTGCCCGTCTCGCCCTGGCCGAGGGTGACCGTGCGGACCAGGGAGGCGCGGTCGAGGGCGAGTTTCACGGCGCGGACGACGCGGGGGTCGGTGAACGGCTTCAGCCCGAGGTTCATGGGCAGGCTGAGGTCGACCCACAGGTCCTTGGGCGGGATGTCGAGGCGCAGGGCGCTGTTGCCGCGTTCGGTGCGCAGCGCGGTCAGGGCGAGCCCGCCGGCGTAGTCGAACTGGCCCGCCTTGAGGCCGCTGAGCCGTGCCGCCGCGTCGGTGACGGGGATCAGCTCCAGCTCGTCGAGGTAGGGGCCGCCGTGGCCGGCGTCCCAGTAGTCGGCCCGGGGCACGAGGAGGCTGCTGCGTCCGGCCTGCCACTCCTTGACGACGTACGGTCCGCTGCCCACCGCCTTGGCGAGGTCCTTGGTGCCGTCGGGGAAGACGAACATCGAGTGCGCGAGGGCGAGGTCGAAGAACCCGTCCGCCATGGTGAGGGGCAGTTCGAGCGTCCAGGTGTCCCGGGCGCGCGCCTTGTTCAGGTCGAGGTGCGCGATGAACCCGGCCTGCGGGCTGCGCTTCGCGATCAGCGTGCGGAGGCTGAACAGCACGTCCTTCGCGGTGAGCGCGCGTCCGTCGCTGAAGGTGACGCCCTTCCTGATCCGTACGGTCCACTGCGTGGCGTCGGCGTTGGGTTCGACGCTCTGCGCGAGCCGCCACACCGGTTTGCCGCCGTCGAGTTCGCCGAGGGCGTCCCAGACGACGCGGGCTCGTACGTAGTCGATGCCGACGCCCGCGGCGAGCGTGGGGTCGGTGGACTCCGTGCTGCCGCCGATGAACGCCGCCCGCAGCTTTCCGCCCTTGCGGGGGGTGGCGGGCGCCTTCGCGGCGGGCTGCTGGTCGCTCCCGCCTCCGCAGGCCGCCAGCGCTCCGGCGGCGGTCACCGCCACCGCCCCTCCCGCGACGCCGCGCAACGCGGCACGCCGAGTTATCACTCCGGTTCCCTCTCCCGTGGGTATACGACGTAAACGAACCTACCCGTGACGACAATCATTTTCAATAACGAGCGGGACACGACTCCCGGCCGGGCACCGGGCCCCCGCGTACCGACACAGCAGTGGCGGTACCAGGCGTAAAGCGGCTGAGGAATGGAAAAGGGCTATACGGCGAACCCGGGGAGCGGTGGGGCGTATCCGGGGTGCCGGTCTGGCATGCGGGCAAAGGGGGCTGGGCATGGACGGGCGTCCCTTGTACCTCGCGCCGCGGCTGGGCCCGCGGCTCGGCTCGCTGCTGGACTCCCCCGCTCTGGCGCACACGCTCACCGACGCGCTCGGGTCCCCGCTGCACGTGGTGGTCCCCGACCAGATCGCGGCGAACCTCGACCGGTTCCGGTCGGTGTACGGCGCGCACCACCTCTCCGGCCAGGTGTTCTTCGCGCACAAGGCCGCCCGGTCCAGTGCCCTGCTGCGGCGGCTGGCCGCCACGGACGGCGGCGTGGACGTCGCCTCCCTGAGCGAGCTCCAGCACGCGCTCGGCGCCGGTTTCACCCCCGGCCGGATCCTCGCCACCGGCCCGAAGAACCCGGAGTTCCTGTGGCTGGCCGCCCGCACCTCGGTCACGGTCGGCGTCGACAGCCGCTCCGAGCTGGAGCAGCTCGCCACGCTCGTGCGCAAGCACGCGCTCCCCAGGGTTCCGGTCCTGCTGCGCCTGTCGGGCTTCGAGGCGACCGGCGTCAAGGTCCTGAGCCGGCGCAGCCGGTTCGGTACGCCCGCGGCCGAGCTCGGCCGGCTGCTGGACCGCGTCGAACGGCACGGCGACGCGGTCGACCTGGTGGGGACGGCGTACCACCTGGACACCACGAGCGCCGACGAGAAGGCGACCGCGCTCGAAGGCTGCCTGCGGGCCCTGGAGGAGTGCCGCGGGCGCGGGATGCGGCCCCGCGCCGTGGACCTCGGCGGCGGCTTCGGCCTCGACTACCTCGCCGACGGCGGGCAGTGGGAGCGGTACACGACCGAGCTGACGGCGTCCGTCCTGGGCACCCGCCCGCCCCTGACCTGGGGCGGGCACGGCTACGGCCTGCGCAACGAGTCCGGCACGCTGCGCGGCGCCCTCGGCCTCTACCCCGCCCACCGGCCGGCCGCCGGAGCCCGCTACCTCGACCAGCTGCTGCGGCGTCCGGCGCCGTCCCTGGGCAGCCGCCCGCTGGGGGAGCTGCTGGTGGAGCACCTGTACGACGTGTACACCGAACCCGGCCGGGCCCTGCTGGACCAGTGCGGGCTGACCCTCACGAAGGTCCTGGAGGTGCGCGACCAGGAGCCGGACGGCGTGCTCCACGTCCGGCTGGCGGCGAAGGCCGACGACGTGGGCCTGGAGGAGCACGGCGTCCTGATGGACCCCCTCCTCGTCCCCCGGGCGCCAGGGCGCGGCGAGGACCGGCCGGTCGCGGTCCACCTCTTCGGCAGCCTGTGCTTGGAGAGCGACCTGATCACGCGCCGCACGGTCTTCCTGCCCCGCCGCCCCGCGCCGGGCGACCTGCTGGCCTTCGTCAACACCGCCGCCTACTGCATGGACTTCCACGCCACCCGCGCCCAGCAGCAGCCCGCCGCCCGCAAGGTCGCGGTCTGGCAGGACGGCGGCTCGTGGCGCTGGTGCCTGGACGATCAGTACTGGCCGACCATCCCCGTGGGAGAAGCGGAGTGAGCGCAGAGTGAGGTACGAAAGCATCACCGAGGCCATCGGCAACACCCCACTGGTGCGCATCGACCCGGCCGTGCACGGCCTGACGCACATCGACCTGTACGCCAAGCTGGAGCTGCTCAACCCCTTCGGGTCGGTCAAGGACCGGGCCGCCTGGAGCATGGCCCGCCCGCACCTGGCCGTGGCGGCCGAACGCGGCAGCCAGGTCGTCGAGCTGTCCAGCGGCAACACCGCCAAGGCGCTCGCCGTGCTCGCGGGCATGCACGGTCTGACGTTCAAGAGCGTCACCAACCGGATGCGCATCCCGGAGGTCAAGGACCTGCTGCTCCTGCTCGGCGCACAGATCGAGGAACTGCCGGGACAGAGCGAATGCCTGGACCCGACCGCCACCGACGACCCGCTGACCCTCTTCCACCGGACGCTGACCGAGCAGGGCGGCGCCTACCTGCACACCGACCAGTACTTCAACCCCCGCAACACCGAGGCCCACGTCACCGGCACCGGCCCGGAGATCCTCAAGGACCTGGACGGCCGCGCCCCGGACTGGTTCATCGCCTGCGTCGGCACCGCCGGCTCCTCCACGGGCGTCGCCCGCGTCCTGCGCGACAACGACCCCTCGGTCCAGGTCCTCGGCCTGGTCGCGGCCAAGTCGGACTTCGTCCCCGGCATCCGCACCCTCGACGAGGCCCACGAGGTCGGCCTGTTCGACCCCGGCACCTACGACACGATCGAAGCCGTCACCTCCGACGAGGCGATCGAGGGAATGCTGACCCTCAACCGCCGCTGCGGCATCCTCGCGGGCCCCACCGGAGGAGCCGCCTACTTCGGCGCCGTACGGCGGCTGCGCGCGGTCGACAGCGGTCTGACGGAGCGCCGGTCGGCGGTGTTCATCGTCTGCGACCGCGTCGAGAGCTACCTGAGCTACGTCCGCGACCGGCGCCCCGACCTGTTCGGGCGCCCGCGCCGCGCGAACTCCCCGGCCGACCTGACCGACGCCGAGATACGCACGGCCCCGGCCATCGGCGTCGCCGACGCCCGGACCTGGATCGCCTCCGGCGAGCCCCTGGTGGTCGACCTGCGCAGCCCCTTCGCGTACGCCGCGCTGCACATCGACGGATCGGTCAACATCGTCGACGAGGTCTTCGGGGAACTCCTGCGCGGCGGCCTGCCCTTCAGCCGCAGCCGGCCGGTGCTGCTGGCCTGCCCGGTCGGCGAGAAGTCCGCCCGCTACGCCGCCCTGCTGACCCGCATGGGCCACCCGGACGTCCGCAGCCTCACCGGCGGCATCATCGCCTGGCGGGACGCGGGCGCGCCCCTGGTGCGGGACTGAGCGCCATGACCACGACGACCGAGGGCCCGGGCCTCACCGACGAACTGCGGGAGTGGCAGCGCGGGCTGCGCGCCCAGTTCCCGATCATCACCGGACATCCGGAGCTGGCCTACCTGGACAGCTCGGCCACCGCCCAGAAGCCGCGGGCCGTGCTGGACGCCGTCCAGACCTACCTCACCACGTCCAACGCCAACGCCGGGCGCGGCACCTACCCGTGGGCCAACCGGACCACGGACCTGGTCGAGCAGGCCCGCGACCGGATCGGGCGGTTCCTCGCCGACCCGGCCCCGCAGCGGTCGGCCGTCCACTTCACCAGCGGCACCACCGAGGGCCTGCGCACCATCGCCCGCGACTGGCTCCCCTCGTTCCTCGCCGACGGCGACGAGATGGTCGTCCCGGTCGCCGACCACCAGGCCAACATCGCCCCCTGGCTTGAGGCTCAGCAGCTGCTGGCCGGCCAGGGGGTGCGCGTCCACGTCCGCCCGATGCCCTACCAGCGCGCCTCCGGCGACTACGACCACACCGCCCTGGCCGCCCTGGCGGGTCCGCGCACCCGGTTCGTCGCCGCCACCCACGTCCATCACGTGTACGGCGGGAACATGAACGTGCACCGCCTGCGCGAGGCGGTCGGCCCGCAGGCCGTGATCTGTCTGGACGCCGCCCAGAGCGTCGGCCATCTGCCGGTGTCCGTGGCCTCTCTGGACGTCGACTTCGTCGCCTTCTCCGGGCACAAGGCCCTGGCCCTGCCCGGCACCGGAGCGGTCTGGGCCCGCCAGGCGCGCGGTCCCGCCTTCACGCCGGGCGGCTGGGCCGGCACCCCCAACACCGCCGGCATCGCCTCGCTGGCCTGCGCGCTGGACTGGCTGGACGCGGCGGGCACCGACCGGATCGAGCGGTGGACGGTGGCCCTGGCCGCCCGCCTCACCGACGGGCTGCGCCCCCTGGAGTGCTACGAGGTCCTCGGCTGCCAGGCCAGTCTGGCCGCCGGTACGGCCGTGCAGCGGCGCCAGGGCATCGTCACCTTCCGGCACCGCGGCATCGACTCCGGCGACCTCGGCTTCATCCTCTTCAGCCACGGCTTCATGGTCCGCTCCGACAACCACTGCCAGGGGAGCGCGGGCGAGCGGACCGGTTCGGTCCGGGTGAGCCTGCATGTGTACAACACCGACGAGGAGATCGACCGGTTGCTGACCGTCCTCGCCTCGCTCGCGTGACGCGGCCCGGGAAGAGGAATGGAAACCGTTTCCACCTGTAGCCTCTGCTGCGACCGACACGGACAGGTGCGAGACGGCAAGGTGGCACGACCCGATGGGACTGAGCCTGGCGACGGCGGAGCGATGGGTGGAGCGCTGGGAGCGCCAGCAGGAGCGGTACGCCGTCGACCGTGAGGAGCGCTTCACGGTCATCGCCGACGTCGTCGAGCACATCACCGCGGGCCGCCCGGGCCGGCCCCTCGTCGTCGACCTGGGCTGCGGTCCCGGCTCGCTCGCGGCCCGGCTGGCCCGGCGGCTGCCCGGCGCGGACATCGTGGCCGTGGACCGCGACCCGCTGCTGCTGGAGCTGGCCCGCACCCACCACTCCGACGCGGCCCGCTACGTCGACGCGGACATCGGCGCGCCGGGCTGGACCGAGGCCCTGGACCTCGGGCGCCCGCTGGACGCGGCCGTGTCGACGACGGCGCTGCACTATCTGGACGCGGACGCGCTGCTGCTCACCTACCGCCGGGTCGCGGCCCTCCTGCGGCCCGGCGGCGTCCTCGTCAACGGCGACCACCTCCCGCCCGACGCCCCCGGGCTCGCCGGGGTGGCGGGGCACGTCGGGCGCCGGCACGCGGCGCGGCGGCGGGCCCACGCCCACGAGGACTGGTCCTCCTGGTGGCGGGCGGTCGCGCGCGATCCCGAGCTGGCCGACCTCCTCACCGAACGCCGCGAGCGCGAGGCCCGCGCCCGGACGGCCCCGCCCGCGCCCCTGTCCTCCGCCACGCATGTCCGGCTGCTGCGGCAGGCGGGCTTCGGGCAGGCCGGCACGGTCTGGCAGTACGGCGACAGCCATGTCGTCGTCGCCATCCGCTGACGCCCACCCCCTGGCCCCTCCGGGCTTTCCCCAACCCATTGCCACCGTTTGGTCCGGTCATGACCTTGCGGCGCGCAGGATCGTAGAGGCGACGAACGGCGGCCGACCCTCGCAACACATGCATGGATCGCTATATGTTAATGTCGCCATACGCGGCCTGGACGCAGAGCCCAGGGCACCCCGCAAGCACGAGCAAGGAGTTCCACCATGGCCACCGCCACCGAGCACCGCACCCACGACGGCCACGCCCACACCCACGGCGACGCCTGCGGCCACGTCGCCATCCCGCACGGCGACCACACCGACTACGCCCACGACGGCCACCTCCACCGCACCCACGACGACCACGTCGACGAGTGCGCCACCTCCGGGCACGCCGTCCACGAGGGGCACGACCACGAGCACGGCGACAGCTGCGGCCACGTCGCCGTACCGCACGGCGACCACACCGACTACGTGCACGACGGCCACCGCCACGCCGCCCACGAGGGGCACTGGGACGACCACTGAGCGGTGCCGTGACGGGGGAGCCGGGAATTATTGCCACATGCTAATGTCCGCATATGGAGACGATTCCCACTCCCCCGGCGGGCGAGCCGGCCGCGGACCTTCAGGCCGCCAGCGAACTGCTGCGCGCGCTGGCCTCGCCGGTGCGCCTCGGCATCGTGCGTGAGCTGTCCGGCGGCGGGAAGTACGTCCACGAGCTGGTGGACGCCCTGGGAGTGAGCCAGCCGCTGGTCTCCCAGCACCTGCGGGTGCTGCGCACCTCCCGCATCGTCACCGCCCGGCGCCAGGCCCGCGAGACCCGGTACACCCTCACCGACGACCACGTGGCACACATCGTCCTGGACGCCATCCATCACGCGCAGGAGTAGCGCCGCGTCCGGCCCGGCTTCACATGGACATGGATATCATTTTCATCTAACTTGAGGATGACGAGTCCACGAACGCCGGGAGGTGACCTGCCGTGGACGGCCGAAAGACCCGGCAGCGGACAGCGGTCATGCGCGCGCTCGCGGGCTGCCCCGACTTCGTCTCGGCCCAGGCACTGCACAACCAGCTCACCGAGGACGGCGTCCGGATCGGGCTGACCACGGTCTACCGCGCCCTGCGCGACCTGGAGGCGTCCGGCGGCGCGGACGTCGTGCGCGACGAAGCGGGCGAGCGCCTCTACCGGATCCGCCCGGCCGACGGCCACCGCCACTACCTGCTGTGCCGCACCTGCGGACGCAGCCGCCCCGTGGACTCCGACGTCGTGGAGGAGTGGGCGCGACGGGTGGCCGCCGCCACCGGCTACGCGGCAGTGCAGCACACCGTCGAACTCACCGGGATCTGCACCACGTGCCACCCTTCCGGCGACGGCAGCGGAGCGAAGAGCAGCATCAATTCTTGGCAATGATTGTCATATCGCACGATCAGTTTCGTGGTCTTGACATTCATTGCCATCTAGCCTGATGTCGGCCCGGCCCAGATCCGGCCACTTGCTCGCAAAGCCCCCGAACACCCCCGTCGTGGAGGACCCATGCCCGCGCCCCTGTCCCCGTCCCGCCGTCTGGCGGCCCTCGTCTCCGGCGCCTCGATAGCCCTGCTCGCAGGCTGCGGCAGCTCGTCGGACTCGGGAAGCGGTGCAACCGACCCGACCACCCCGGCCGCGATCCCCGTGGTCGCCTCCACCAACGTCTACGGCGACATCACCCGGCAGATCGCCGGCGACAAGGCCGCCATCACGTCGGTCATCAGCGACCCCGACCAGGACCCGCACTCCTACGAGGCCAACACCCAGAACCAGCTGGCCCTGTCCAAGGCGAAGGTCGTCATCGAGAACGGCGGCGGCTACGACGACTTCATCGGCCGCATGCTGAAGAGCGGCGGCAACTCCTCCGCCGAGGTCATCGACGCGGTACAGGTCTCCGGCCACACCGCGCCCAAGGGCGGCGAGCTCAACGAGCACGTCTGGTACGACTTCCCCGCCGTCGCGAAGATCGCCGACCGGATCGCCGCCGCCCTGGGCAAGGCCGACCCGGCGGACGCCGCCGCCTTCACCCGCAACGCCGGGGTGTTCAAGGCGAAGCTGACGCCGCTGGAGGCCAAGGAGGCGGACATCAAGAAGCGGCACGGCGGCGAGGCCATCGGCATCACCGAACCCGTGCCGCTGTACATGACCGAGGCGAGCGGGCTGGTCAACAAGACGCCCGGCGAGTTCAGCGAGGCGGTCGAGGAGGGCGACGACGTCTCCCCGAAGATCCTCCAGGAGACCCTGGCCCTCTACAGCGGCAAGCAGGTCAAGGCGCTGGTCTACAACGCGCAGACGTCCGGGCCCCAGACCCAGAAGGTCGAGGACGCCGCGAAGGCCGCGGGCGTCCCCGTCGTCCCCGTCACCGAGACCCTGCCCCAGGGCAAGGACTACCTCGGCTGGATGACCGCCAACGTCGACGCACTCGCCGACGCGCTGAACAAGTGAGGCGGCCGGCCATGGCCCCCGTACCGCGCACGGCCGGCGCCGACGCGCTGATCAGTCTGCGCGGCGGCGCGCTGTCCTACGGTGAGCGCGTGGTGTGGCAGGGCCTCGAACTCGACGTGCGCCCCGGGGAGTTCCTCGCGGTCCTGGGGCCGAACGGGGCGGGCAAGACCAGCCTGGTGAAGGCCCTGCTCGGCCGCCGGCCGCTGTCCTCGGGCACGCTGACGGTCCTGGGGCGCCCGCCCCGCGAGGCCGGCCGGCACATCGGCTACGTCCCCCAGCAGGCGACGCTGTCCGCGCACGCCGTGCTGCGCGCCCGCGACCTGGTGCGCTTCGGCATCGACGGGCACCGCTTCGGCCCCCGGCTGCGCACGGCCGGGGTCCGCCGCCGGGTGGACGAGATCCTCGCGTCCGTCGGGGCGTCGGCCTACGCCGATGTCCCCCTCGGCCTGCTGTCCGGCGGTGAACGCCAGCGCGTGCGCGTCGCGCAGGCGCTCGCCACCGACCCGAGCATCCTGCTGTGCGACGAGCCGCTGCTCTCCCTCGACCTCAACCACCAGCGCGCCGTCACCGAACTGATCGACGCCCGGCGCCGCACGCACGACACGGCCGTCGTCTTCGTCACCCACGAGATCAACCCGGTGCTGGACCTGGTGGACCGGGTGCTGTACCTGGCTCCGGGCGGCCACCGGATCGGCACCCCGGAAGAGGTCCTGACCTCCGGCTCCCTGTCCCGGCTGTACGGCACCCGGGTCGACGTCGTCCGCGTCCACGGCCGCGTCGTGGTCGTCGGCGCCCCCGACGGGCCGGACGCCCGCCCCCACCACCCGCAGGAACTCCCCGAGACCGACGGAGCCCGCCGATGACGCTCGCCGACGGGATCTGGCACCAGATCTTCAACTACGCCGACTACGGCGAACTCCTCGCCCTGGTCCGCAACTCGCTCATCGCCGGGGCCGCGCTCGGCCTGATCGGCGGCCTGGCCGGGGTGTTCGTCCTGATGCGCGACCTGCCCTTCGCGGTGCACGGCATCAGCGAGCTGTCGTTCGCCGGGGCGTCGGCGGCCCTGCTGCTGGGGGCGAACGTCGTGGCGGGCTCGATCGTCGGCTCGCTCCTCGCGGCGGGCGCGATCGGCGTCCTGGGGGCGCGGGCCCGCGACCGCAACTCGGCGATCGGCATCCTCATGCCGTTCGGCCTGGGCCTCGGGGTGCTCTTCCTCGCCCTCTACAAGGGCCGGGCGGCGAACAAGTTCGGCCTGCTGACCGGGCAGATCGTGGCCGTGGACACCCCGCAGATGGCGTGGCTGCTGGGCACCTCCGCCGTGGTCCTGGCCGCCCTGGTGGTGATGTGGCGGCCCCTGGTCTTCGCCAGTGTCGACCCGGACGTCGCCGAGGCGCGCGGGGTGCCGGTGCGGGGGCTGTCGTTCGCCTTCATGATCGTGCTCGGACTCGCCGTCGCCCTCTCGGTGCAGGTCGTCGGCGCGCTCCTGGTCCTCACCCTGGTCGTCACCCCGGCCGCTGCCGCCGCCCGGATCACCGCCTCGCCGGTGCTGCTGCCGCTGCTCAGCGTGGTGTTCGCCGTCGTCTCGATCGAGGGAGGCATCCTCCTCGCCCTGGGCAGCAGCATCCCCATCAGCCCGTACGTCACGACGATCTCGTTCACCCTCTACGTCGTGTGCCGGCTCGCGGGCACCTACCGGACCCGCCGCTGGGGGGCGAGAAGGGCGGAGCCGCGGCCGGCCTGAGACACGCCGGCCTCCGGGGGCGGCGGGGACGGGAGGGCCTCGCCGCCCGCCCGCGGCACGGGCCTGCCCAGCGGTATCATCGCCGGTTCCGGCCTGCGAAGATGCAGGGATGAGCCCGTCTTCTAGCTTCCCCGGGAGATACCGATGAGGATGCTGATCAACGTTCCGGAGACCGTGGTCGCGGACGCGTTGCGGGGGATGGCAGCCGCCCATCCCGAGCTGGTCGTGGACGTCGAGAACCGGGTGATCGTGCGGCGGGACGCGCCGGTCGCCGGAAAAGTGGCCCTGGTGTCGGGCGGCGGTTCGGGGCACGAGCCGCTGCACGGCGGTTTCGTGGGCCCCGGCATGCTGTCGGCGGCGTGTCCCGGCGAGGTCTTCACGTCCCCGGTGCCCGACCAGATGGTCCGCGCGGCGGCGGCCGTGGACAGCGGGGCCGGGGTCCTGTTCATCGTGAAGAACTACACCGGCGACGTCCTGAACTTCGACATGGCGGCCGAACTCGCCGAGGACGAGGGCATCCAGGTCGCGAAGGTCCTGGTCGACGACGACGTCGCGGTCACCGACAGCCTGTACACGGCGGGCCGGCGCGGCACCGGGGCGACCCTGTTCGTGGAGAAGATCGCGGGCGCGGCGGCCGACGAGGGCCGGCCCCTGGAGCGCGTCGAGTCGATCGCCCGGCAGGTCAACGAGAACTCCCGCAGCTTCGGCGTCGCCCTGAGCGCCTGCACCACCCCCGCCAAGGGCTCCCCCACCTTCGACCTGCCGCCGGGCGAGCTGGAGCTCGGCATCGGCATCCACGGCGAACCGGGCCGCGAGCGCCGTCCGATGATGACGTCCGGGGAGATCGCCGACTTCGCGGTCAACGCGATCCTGGAGGACCTGAACCCCCGCAACCCGGTCCTCGTCCTGGTCAACGGCATGGGCTCGACGCCGCTCCTGGAGCTGTACGGCTTCAACGCCGAGGTCCAGCGCGTCCTGGCCGCGCGCGGGGTCGCCGTCGCGCACACGCTGGTCGGCAACTACGTCACCTCGCTGGACATGGCCGGCGCGTCGGTCACCCTGTGCCAGGTCGACGAGGAGCTGCTGAGGCTGTGGAAGGCGCCGGTCAGCACGGCCGGGCTGCGCTGGGGCATGTGACCATGCTCGACGCCGACTTCTTCCGCCGCTGGCTGACCATCGCCGCCGCCTCGATCGACCGTGAGGCGGACCGGCTCACCGAGCTGGACTCGCCCATCGGGGACGCCGACCACGGCGCCAACCTGCGGCGCGGCTTCGCCGCCGTGGCCGCCGTCCTGGAGAAGGACGAGCCGGCGACGCCGCGCGCCGTCCTCCAGCTCGCCGGGCGGCAGCTCATATCCACCGTCGGCGGCGCCTCGGGGCCGCTGTACGGGACGCTGCTGCGCGGCACCGGCAAGGCCCTCGGGGACGCGCCCGAGGTGAGCGAGGCCGAGTTCGCGGCGGCGCTCAGGGCCGGGGTGGAGGCCGTGATGCGGCTCGGCGGGGCCGCGCCGGGCGACAAGACCATGGTCGACGCGCTGGTGCCGGCCGTGGAGGCGCTCGACGCCGGGTTCGCGGCGGCGCGGGCCGCGGCCGAGCGGGGGGCGGCGGCGACCGTGCCGCTCCAGGCGCGCAAGGGGCGCGCGAGTTATCTCGGTGAGCGCAGCGTGGGTCACCAGGACCCGGGGGCGACGTCGTCGGCCCTGCTGATCGCCGCGCTGGCCGACACCCGAGGGGAAGGGCAAGGGGAGGAAACGCCATGAGCGATCAGAAGCTCGTCGGGATCGTGCTGGTCTCGCACAGCGCCGCCGTCGCACAGTCCGTCGCGGACCTCGCGCGCGGTCTGGTGGGCGACGGTACGGCCGTACCCGTGGCCGCCGCCGGGGGCACCGAGGGCGGCGGGTTCGGCACCAGCGCCGCCCTGATCACGCGGGCCGCAGCCGAGGTCGACCGGGGTGCGGGGGTCGCCGTCCTCGCCGATCTCGGGAGCGCCGTCCTCACCGTCAAGGCGCTCCTGGAGGACGACGAACTGCCGCACGACATCCGCCTGTTGGACGCGCCCTTCGTGGAGGGGGCGATCGCGGCGGCGGTCACGGCGGCGACCGGCGCGGACCTGACGGCCGTGGAGGCGGCGGCCGGGGAGGCGTACGCGTACCGGAAGGTGTGACGGGCGGTCATGCGGTGGGCGGGGCGGGCGTCACGGGACGATCATGGACGCGGCATCCCCGCCCCCGTACACCTCCTGAGAGAGACCGCCATGCCCGTGCTGCCCGATCCGGCCACCCTCCACCCGATGCCCGGCCAGCCGCGTGTCGTGCTGCTGAAGCCGCTGGTCACATCCCCGCTGATCGAGGTCGGGGAGTTCTCGTACTACGACGACCCGGACGACGCGACCGCCTTCGAGACGCGCAACGTCCTCTACCACTACGGCCCGGAACGGCTGGTCATCGGCCGGTTCTGTGCCTTCGCGACCGGCGTGAGGTTCATCATGAACGGCGCCAACCACCGCCAGGACGGCCCCTCCACGTTCCCGTTCCCGACCATGGGCGGCGCCTGGGCCGACCACTTCGACCTGCTCACGGGCCTGCCGAACCGGGGCGACACGGTCGTCGGCAACGACGTGTGGCTCGGGAACGGCGTGACCGTGATGCCGGGGGTGCGGATCGGGCACGGCGCGATCGTCGCGACCGGTGCCGTCGTCACCTCCGACGTCCCCGACTACGGCATCGCCGGCGGCAACCCGGCCCGCCTGATCCGCTCCCGGTTCGGCGCCGAGGACGTGGCGAGGCTGCTGGCGCTGGCCTGGTGGGACTGGCCGCTGGAGCACATCACCGCGCACGTGCGGACGATCATGTCGGGGAGCGTCGACGAACTCGAAGCGGCGGCGCCGTAATCCGGATGCGCGCCGCCACCCGACCGGGCTAAGGTCGTTTCCATGTACGGATTCCTTCAGATCTACGGCTGACACGGCCCTCACAGCGCCCCGCGCGATGCCGCCGGGCCGCGCTTCGTCGTGTCCTGAATCCCTAGATCCGAAGTGAGTGTGATCGTCCATGTCCCGTCGCCGTGCCCATATCGCGATGGTCGGCATCCCCGCCGTCAGCCACGTCCTGCCCAGTCTCGACGTGATCCGTGAACTGGTCGCCCGCGGCCACCGCGTGACCTACGCGAACGACCCCGCCGTGGCCCACCTCATCGAGCCGACCGGCGCGGAGCTGGTCCCGTACACGTCCGTCCTCCCGGTCGCCGACAACGACTGGCCGGAGGACCCGATCGGCGCGATGTCCGTGTTCCTGGACGACGCGGTCCAGGCCCTCCCCCAGCTCCGCGTCGTCTACGACGCGGACCCGGCCGACCTCTACCTGTACGACATCGGCGCGTACCCGGCCCGCGTCCTCGCCGAGTCCCAGGGCCGCCCCCTGATGCTGTTCTCCCCGACCTTCGTGGCCTGGGAGGGGTACGAGACGGAGGTCGCCGCGCACATCTGGGCGCTGCCGGGCGCGGACGCGTACCGGGCGCGGTTCGACGCGTGGCTCAAGGAGTCCGGGGCGTCGACGCTCGCGATGGAGGAGTTCGCGGGCCGTCCGGCGCACACGGTCGCGACGATCACGCGGGCGATGCAGCCGCAGGCGGACCGCGTCGACATGTCCACGGTGACGTTCGTGGGCCCCTGCTTCGACCCCGCCGAGGGGGACTGGGCGCGCCCGGCCGACGCGGAGAACGTGCTGCTGGTGTCCCTGGGCTCGGCGCTCACGCGCCAGGCCGAGTTCTACCGGCAGTGCATCGCCGCGTTCGGTGACCTGCCCGGCTGGCACGTGGTCCTCCAGATCGGCAAGTACACCGACCCGGCGGACCTCGGGACGATCCCGGCGAACGTCGAGGTCCACTCCTGGGTGCCGCAGCGGGCGATCCTCGACCGCGCCGACGCGTTCGTCACCCACGCGGGCATGGGCGGCTGCGGCGAGGGCCTCCTCGCCGGGGTCCCGATGATCGCCGTCCCGCAGGCGACCGACCAGTTCATGAACGCGGACCGGCTGGTCGAGCTGGGCATCGCCCGCCGCCTCGACACGGCGGACGCGACGGCCGAGGCCCTGCGCGGTGCCCTGCTGGAGCTGACCTCCGACCCCGAAGTGGCGCGCAGGTCGGCGGAGTTGAGGGACGCGGCCCGCAAGGAAGGGGGGACGGGCCGGGCGGCTGACCTCGTCGAGGAGCTGATCTAGCTCCGGACGAACAGCTTCGCGAGCCGCTCCCCCACCGCCAGCGCCTCCGCCCTGTCCTCGATCGGCTTGACCCGTGAGTCCTTGAAGACGATGTACGTCACCCCCGAGGACACACCCCCGGTGCGCGGGTCCGCCGGGATGCCGAGGGCCTTGGCGGTGGCGTAGGACGCCTCGCCGATGATGTCGTCGGGTCCGGTGTCGCCCACCACGGCGTACTGGACCCGGCCCCGGTAGATCACGGCGGCGACGGAACCGGCGTGCACCCCGCTGTCCCGGTGGTTCCAGGTGGCGCTCTTCATGGGGACGACGATGTAGGGCAGGGTCTCCGCGCTGAGCTGGCGTCCGTCGGACTGCTGGAAGGCGGTGACCGGCGCGAACAGCGGATCGGCGGCCCGGTTGCAGTGCCGGCCGGGGCGCCCGTCGCAGTCGATGTCCATGTCGGCCTTCCAGAACACGGCGTCGCGGGTCCCGCAGACGGGTACGGTGCGCCGCGCGCCGTCGTCCGTACGGTACTTGCCGCGCGAGACGGGGTCGCAGCCCCGCACCTTGGCCAGCAGGTCGGCCGCCGCGACGGGGCCCTCGGAGGTGGGCAGGCCGAACGCCTGGGGGACGGCGGGCGAGGTCGGGGCGAGCAGGGCGAGGCAGGCGACGGCGAGTGTCAACGACTGGGGACGCACGTAGAGAAACCCTCTCCGCGGGGGGACTTTGACGGACACTCAGGTAAATCTGGCGGCCTCCCGCCACCTCGGCCACCTCAAGGGGGCCGTACGGTGCACGCGCGCTGACGGCCCGGCAGAAGGGCCGGGTGCCCGGTTGCGCCGTACGAAGGAATCCGTCACCTGCCCGGCGGCTCCCGGGGTGCGTGCCCCGGGCGGGCCGCTTTGGCTTGCCGCATGCGCACACTTCAGCTTCTTGTCGGTGCCGGGGCGAGCGCGGCGGCCGTCGCGCTGGCCGCGGGTCCGGCGTTCGCGGCCGGGATCTCGGTGAGTACGACGGGGTCGACGGTGTCGGTGGTGACCAGCACCTGTATCAGCCAGGTGAGCGGCAACTACGGCACCGCGTCCCTGCTGACCAGCAGCCAGACCAGCTTCAGCCAGGGCCGGCAGGTGGCGCTGTCGGGGACGACGGTGAGCCAGTCGGCGGCGTGGACGAGTGTCACGCCCGGCACGTACACGGTGATGGTCCACTGCGCGGACGGCCGCAACGCCGGGTCCCAGACGATCATCGTGTCCGCGTCGACGACCCCGACCGCCTCCTCGACCACCGCGCCCACGCGGGGTGTCCTCGGGGGGATCGGGGGCGGGATCAAGGACTACGGCACGGTCACGCTCGCGGCGGGCGGGGCGCTGACCGGGCTCGGGGTGGTGGCGGCGGGGTGGTTCCTGCGGCGCCGGCGCCGGCCGTACCGGCTCTGAATCAGGCGTCCCCTTCGGGGACTTCTGCCAGTACTTCCGTGAGCCAGCTGATCCAGAACGTCTCCAGGGCGATGCCCGCGCGCAGGACCAGGTGCTGGAGCCTGGCCTGCGCGCTGTCGTCTCCGGGCGGGAAGTCGCGGGTCTCGATCTGCTCGTACTCTGCCAACTGGCGTTGGTGCAGGGCGAGATGGCGAGCGAGGTCGGCTGCGAGGCCGGCCGTGCCGACGACGGCCGCTGCGCGCAGGCGCAGGAAGGTGGCGTCGCGGTGGGGTTTGGGGTCCTGGGGTGCGGCGGTCCAGCGGGCGAGTTCGGCGCGGCCCTCGGGGAGGACCTCGTAGGACTTCTTCTGGCCGCGTGCGGGGGTGGCGGAGGGGAGGGTGCGGATGTGGCCCTCCGCCTCCAGTTTTCCCAGCTCGCGGTAGATCTGCTGGTGCGTGGCCGACCAGAAGTATCCGATCGACCGGTCGAACCGGCGGGTCAGCTCCAGCCCTGACGAGGGTTTTTCGAGCAGGGCGGTGAGGATCGCGTGCGGGAGTGACATGCGGTCATCCTAGGGAGAGCGTCAGAGGGCGGCGGCGATCTCCGTGCCCTGCTTGATCGCCCGTTTCGCGTCGAGTTCGGCGGCGACGTCGGCGCCGCCGATCAGGTGCGGTGTACGGCCCGCGGCCACCAGCGCGTCGTAGAGGTCCCGGCGGGGTTCCTGTCCGGTGCACAGGACGACCGTGTCGACCTCCAGGACCGTGCTGTGGCCGTCGACGGTGATGTGGAGGCCGGTGTCGTCGATGCGGTCGTAGGTCGCGCCGGGGGTCATGGTGACGCCCCGGTGCTTGAGTTCGGTGCGGTGGATCCAGCCCGTGGTCTTGCCGAGGCCCGCGCCGACCTTGGTGTGCTTGCGCTGGAGGAGGTGGACCGTGCGGGGCGGGGTGGGGCGGTCGGGGGTGGTGAGGCCGCCGGGGGTGGTGTGGTCGGGGTCGACGCCCCAGGCGCGGAAGTAGGTCGCCGGGTTCTCGTGGGCCTTGTCGCCGCTGTCGGTGAGGTGTTCGGCGACGTCGAAGCCGATGCCGCCCGCGCCGAGGATGGCGACGCGGTCGCCGACGGGGGCGTCGTCGCGCAGGACGTCGAGGTAGCCGAGGACGCTGGGGTGGTCGACGCCCTCGATGTCGGGGACGCGGGGGACGACTCCGGTGGCGACCACGATCTCGTCGTAGCCGGTCAAGTCGTCCGCTTCGACGCGGGTGTTGAGGCGTACGTCGACCTGATGGGCCGTCAACTGGTGGGCGTAGTAGCGGATCGTCTCGTCGAACTCCTGCTTGCCGGGGACCTTGCGGGCCACGTTGAGCTGGCCGCCGATCTCGTTCGCGGCGTCGAACAGGGTGACTCCATGGCCGCGTTGAGCCGCCGTGACCGCGCAGGCGAGGCCCGCCGGGCCGGCGCCGACGACCGCGACGCGTTTGCGCAGGCGGGTCGGGGACAGGGTCAGTTCGGTCTCGTGGCAGGCGCGGGGGTTGACCAGGCAGGAGGTGATCTTTCCGCTGAACGTGTGGTCCAGGCAGGCCTGGTTGCAGCCGATGCAGGTGTTGATGGCCTCGGGGGTGCCGGCCGCCGCCTTGTTCACGAACTCCGGGTCGGCGAGCATCGGACGGGCCATCGAGACCATGTCGGCGACGCCGTCGGCGAGCAACTCCTCGGCGAGTTCCGGGGTGTTGATGCGGTTGGTGGTGACGAGGGGGATCGTCACCTCGCCCATGAGCTTCTTCGTGACGAACGTGTACGCGCCGCGCGGCACCGACGTCGCGATGGTCGGGATGCGGGCCTCGTGCCAGCCGATGCCGGTGTTGATGAGGGTGGCGCCGGCCGCCTCGACCGCCTTCGCGAGGGTGATCACCTCGTCGAACGTGGAGCCGCCGGGGACGAGGTCGAGCATGGAGAGGCGGTAGATCAGGATGAAGTCCTCGCCGACGGCCTCGCGGACGCGCCGGACGATCTCGACGGGGAACCGGACGCGGTTCTCGTACGGGCCTCCCCATTCGTCGGTGCGGTGGTTGGTGGGGGCGGCGATGAACTCGTTGATGAGGTAGCCCTCGGAGCCCATGATCTCGACGCCGTCGTACCCCGCCGCGCGGGCGAGGCGGGCCGTGCGGACGTAGTCGTCGATGGTCCTCTCGACCTCGGCGGCCGTGAGTTCGCGGGGCGTGTGGGGGCTGATCGGGGCCTTGACCGCGCTGGGGGCGACCAGGTCGGGGTGGTAGGCGTACCGGCCGAAGTGCAGGATCTGGAGAGCGATCCGCCCACCCTCCGCGTGCACGGCGTCGGTGATCCCCCGGTGCCGGTCCGCCTCCTCGTCGGTGGTGAGTTTGGCGCCTCCCGGATACGGGCGGCCCTCGTCGTTGGGGGCGATACCGCCGGTGACGATGAGCCCCACTCCCCCGCGGGCGCGTTCCGCGTAGAAGGCGGCCATCCGCTCGAAGCCGCGCTCGGCCTCCTCCAGGCCGACGTGCATCGAGCCCATGAGGACGCGGTTGGGCAGCGTGGTGAAGCCCAGGTCGAGCGGGCTCAGCAGATGCGGGTAGCGACTGGGACTCATGGCGCCCTCCTTCGGGGGTGTGCCCCTCCGTTGTAGAGGGCCGGATGCCATTATGCAACTAGTTGCAAAAGAGACTCGCCGCGAGGGTGGACTCCCGTCCGCCAACATTGACGCCATGAACATCAAAAGTGACGGCACGGACCACGAGAACGACCTCGTCGCGCGCAACGTCCGCCGGTTCCGGCTCGAACGGGCCATGTCTCTGGGGGAGTTGGCCCGGCGCTCGGGACTGTCCAAGCAGACGCTCTCGAAGATCGAGCAGGGCTCCGGCAACCCGACGGTCGAGACGCTCTCCCTGCTCGGCGCCGCGCTGGACGTCCCGGCCCGTCGCCTGCTCACCGAGTGGGGCATGCCCGTCCACGTCCAGCGCCACGACGAGGGCGAGTGGTCCGCCGCCGGCAACTGGTCCGAGCGCCTCCTGGACGAGGTGTACGGCTCGGGCTACGTCCGCACCCTGGTCCTGCGCCTCGAACGCGCGGCGGGCCGGCCCGAGCCCATCGCCCCGCACGCACCCGGCACGCTCCACCACATCTACGTCATCACCGGCAGGCTCCGCACCGGCCCGCTCACCGAGCCGGTCGACCTCGCGGCCGGCGACTTCGCCCGCTTCCCCGGGGACGTCCCGCACCAGCACGCGTGCCTGACGGACCGGGTGGTCGCCCACATGGTCACGACCCTGCCGCAGGTCCGGCAGATCAGCTCCACGGCCCTGAAGGGCGGGCCGAGGTGATCACCGCCCCGGAGAGGAGGCGCGGCGCCGTGCCGCGGAAGAGCTGACGCCCACCGCCCGCGACCCCCGCGACGCCGCCCGCCCCTCGGCGCCCCGTCAGCCGGTGACGCGGATCTCCAGGAGCACCGTCGGCGGCTTGCCGATGCCCTCGCCGACGCCCTGGAAGTCGTTCTTCGGAACGTCGACGGTCTCGGTCTGGCCCTCGGCGCTCAGTTCGACGCGGACCGGGTGGCTCTCGGTCTGGACGGCGAAGACGTCGGCGAGTTCGAGGGTGAGGAACCCGGTGGCCGATGTCGCCGCGAAGCAGAAGTCCCCGGTGCCGGCCCGGGACAGGACCTTGATCTGGTCGGCCGCGTCGTCGCAGGCCACCAGGGTGATGCGGCCGTCGCCCCGGACCAGCTTGATGCCCTGCTCGGCCTGGATGCGGGCCGCGTCCGGGTAGGCGAAGCTCTCCACCGCGTAGGGCGGTTCGTCCCCGGCGGCGGGTGCCGCCTTGGGCGCGGCGATGGCGAGCGCGGCGCCCCCGGTGAGCGCGACGCCGACCCCGGCGCCGGCGATGAGGATTTTCTGAGCGCGGGAAATCACCATGGATTCCTTCCGGTGTGGGAATAGGAGTGCACGAAAACGGGCCGTTCAGGGGGAAATTCTCCGATACGGCATCACGCCGGTTCCACCCACCGCGCTTTACGTTCCATTGGCATGATTCCCCCGTGTTCGACCGTGTCGATCTCGGCCACGATCGTACGTCATCAAGCCTTCATCCAGGTGGGAGAGCACGTATTCTCCGGATGGCCCCGGCGCTCCGGGGTCCTGACTTCCTGTGGAAAAGAAAGGATTTGACCCCGTCTTGACACACAGATACAGAACACACGCATCCAGAACGCACGGATACAGAACATACGGAATACGTAATTCCGCACGAGCGCTCTGTCTCACTCTTCTCCTCGCCCTGTTCGCGGGTGTCCTCGCGACGCCCGCGCAGGCGGCCGTGCCGCCGGATCCCGGCGAGCCGGTCGGCACGGACCACATCCCCGGCACGCCCCGGGGCGACGTACTGCGGGCCTGGAAGACCGGCGGGCCGGGCGTCAGGGCCGCGGCGGAGGCCGCGCTGCTGGGCTCGGACGCACAGGTGCGCGCGTTCCTCGACAGCGAACGGGCCGTCGCCGAGCTGTCCGACGACCGCGTGGCCACCGTGCAGATCTTCTCGGCGGGCGGCCGGGGCGTCCGGGAGGCCGCCGAACGCGCCCTGGCCGGGACACCCGCCGACCTCGACGCGTTCATCGCGTCGGGCTGGCGGGCGCCGCTGGAGCAGGACCAGCGGGTGCGCGCCACGCAGATCATCAGCGCGGGCGGCCCCGAGGTGAAGAGCGCGGGCCAGGCCGCTCTGGAGGGCACCGCCGAGGACGTACAGCGGTTCATCACCGACGAGCAGTACGACGCCCGCCGCAACGACGAGCGGGTGGAGGTCGTGCAGATCCTGTCCGCCGGCGGACCCGCGACGCGTGAGGCCGCGCAGGTCGCGCTCGACGGGACGCCGGAGGACGTGACCGAGTTCCTGGAGGTGGGGCGGTACATCGCGCTCTCCCGTGACCAGGAGCTGGCCACGATCGAGGACCTGGTGAAGCTGGTCGAGGAGTCCGGCCGGCTCGCGAAGGTGGAGACCGAGGCGGCGAAGGAGGCCTCCGCGCGGGCGATCGCGGCGACGAAGCTCGCCAAGGAGGCGGCGCAGAAGGCCGCCGCCGAGACCGCCGCCGCGAAGGAGGACGCGACCAAGGCGTCCAACGCGGCGGGCCGCGCCGCCGACGCCGCGAACGGTGCCGCGAAGGCCGCGCAGGAGGCGATCAGCGCGTCCCGGGCGGCCAACACCTCGGCCCGGATCGCGGCCAACGCCGCCGCCCAGGCCGCGTCCGCCGCGTCCGCCGCCGCCCAGTCGGCCGCGAGCGCGCGCAGTGCCGCCGCCGACGCGGCCACCGACGCCACCAAGGCGTCGGCCGCCCGCAAGGCCGCCGAGGGCGCGTACGCGGCGGCCAAGGGCGCGGAGACCGCCGCGAAGGCCGCCGACCAGGCGGCGATCGCCGCCGACGAGTCCGGGAAGGCGGCGCTGGCCGCCGCCGGCGCGGGCACCAACGCCGACCTGGCCGCGGCGGCGGCACAGGCCGCCAGCGGTCACGCCAACGTCTCCAGCGCGCAGGCCCAGCGGGCGAGCGCGGCGGCGGCCGAGGCACGCCGCCAGGCGGCCGAGGCGACCCGCGCGGCCAACCGTGCCGTCGCGCTCGCGGCGAAGGCAGGCAAGGCCGCCCGCGCGGCCCGGGACGCCGCCAACTCGGCGGCGGTGCACGCCCGCAACGCCGGCAAGGCCGCCGAGGAGGCCGCCGACCACGCCGGTGACGCCGCCACGGCCGCGACCGAGTCGACCAAGCACGCGGCCGAGGCGAAGAAGGCCGCCGACGCGGCGAGCACGGCCGTCGTCGAGGCCAAGGCCACCTACGACGTCGCCCGCGAGGTCGAGGCGGCGGAGCTGGCCGACCGCCGCTACGCCGACGTCGAGCAGGCCAAGGCGCTCAAGCGCGCCGACACCGAGCGCACGACGCGTGAGCAGCAGGCGGCGACGGCAGCTCGGGCGGCCGACGAGGAGGCGCGGTCCCTTGCGGAGGAGGTCACCGCGCCGGGCGCCGATCTGACACTGATCGCCGGCAAGGCCCGCAAGGTCGCGCTGCACATCGCGCAGACGCGCGGGCCCTGGAGCGTCACCACCGCCGAGGCGGCGCTCGCCGGTTCGGACGCGCTGGTCGTCGAATACGTCAGGACCGGGCTGCCGGAGGCCGTACGGCGCGACGAGTACGCGCGCACCGTCAACCTGGCCTGGGAGTCGGAGTACGCGGCGGTCCGCACGGCCGCGAAGACGGCCCTGAACGGTGACGCGGCGCGGATCAGCGCGTTCATCGCGACCGGCCAGCACCAGGCGGCCCGGGACGACTACCGGATCCGGATCACGCAGCTGATCACCGGTGCCGGTCCCGGGGTGAAGAAGGCGGGGCAGGCCGCTCTGGACTCCGCTTCGACGGACGCGATGCGGGAGTTCGTCCACACCGGGTACTACACGGCCCGCACCAGCGACGAGCGAGTCCGCGCCGTACAGCTGTACAGCGCGGGCGGCCCCGAGCTGAAGGCCGCCGCCGACGTCGCGCTGGCCGGTCCGCCGGAGGTGCTGCACCGGTTCGTCGAGGTCGACCAGTACCGGGCGGTGCGCAAGGACCGGCTGACCGCGACCCACGTGTCCCGGCTCCAGGGCATGATCGCCGGGGCGGCGCGGGTGGCCGCGACGGCTCAGCAGAACGCCCTGCTCGCCGCGAAGGTGGCGGCCGAGGCCCGCAAGGCCGCCGAGGACGCGGCCCGGTACGAGCAGCAGGCCAAGGAGTCGGCCGCCGAGGCCGGCGAGTACGCCCGGCAGGCGGACGCGCACGCCGACGCGGCGGAGAAGTCCGCGGCCGAGGCGGCGGCGTCCGCGCGGACAGCGCGGGCCGCCGAGGCCGACGCGAAGGCCGCCGTGGTGCGCGCCGACGTGTCGGCGGGCCAGGCCCGCTCCTCGGCCGCCGCCGCGCAGGTCTCGGCGAGCGACGCGTGGGCGGCGGCCGACGCCGCGTACGCGTCGAAGATCGCGGCCGGTGAGGACGCCGCCGCGGCGAGCAAGGCGGCGACGCAGGCCGGCGAGGTCGCGTTCCGCAAGCTCCAGGAGGAGATCCGGCAGCACTTCGCCGAGGCCGCGGCCGAGGCGGAGGAGTTCGGACTGCTCGCGGAGGACGAGGAGTTCGCCGCGTACATGGCCGAACTGGAGGACATCGACTGGGGGCAGGTCCTCTCCGAGGGCGGCCACTTCACCCTCGACGTCCTCGGTCTGATCCCCGGCTTCGGCGAGGCCGCCGACGGCGCCAACTGCCTGTGGTACGCCGGTGAGGGCAACGCGATCGACGCGGGCCTGTCCTGCGCCGGCATGGTGCCGTTCGCCGGATGGGGCGCGGCCGGGGTCAAGGGCGGCAAGTGGCTGACCAAGGCGGACGACTTCTTCCGCCGGCTGTTCGGCAAGACGCCGCAGTTCCCGGTGTGCGTCCGGCCGCTGGCCCGGGCCGCGCTCGCGGCGGGGACCTCCTGCCCGACCAACTTCCAGAACCTGGGCAACGACATCTTCCAGTCGCCCGGCGGCCTCGTCTACATGCCGCAGGGCAACTCCCACCGCATCGACCACATCATGGAGCACACCCGGCCCAACCCGGACAAGCCGCTGCACGGCGTCTTCGTCAACAAGGGCCAGGACGAGGTGCTGGGACTGATCGACGACGCGTGGGAGCGCGTCAAGGGCCAGACGCCTCAGGTCAGCGCGGGCAACAAGGTCTTCGCCGCCGAGTACGCCGAGGCCATCGGCGAGGGCGGGGAGAAGTTCCTGTGCATCGTGACCCGGTACAAGAGCAAGAAGTACCGCGTCATCACCGCGTACCCGTCGGCGTCGGCGACGTGTCCGCGGACGTGACCTGATCCCGTCGGGGGGGGGGGGGGGGGGGGGCCCCCCGCCCCCCCCCCCCCCCCCGATAACCACATAAACAC
This sequence comes from Streptomyces niveiscabiei, assembly GCF_033794345.1. Taxonomy (NCBI): domain Bacteria; kingdom Bacillati; phylum Actinomycetota; class Actinomycetes; order Kitasatosporales; family Streptomycetaceae; genus Streptomyces; species Streptomyces niveiscabiei. The sequence goes on along the minus strand of NZ_JARAYJ010000054.1, from coordinate 33 downwards.
ACATAACCCCAAGACACACCCCCCCCCCCACGC
>NZ_JARAYJ010000053.1:0-48991 GCF_033794345.1 Streptomyces niveiscabiei | reverse complement strand
GACGGCACGTTCTTCGAACCTCAAGCCGTCCCCCAAGCCGCCTGAAACATCACCAATCAACCGACCCGCCCCTTGACGAAAGAGATAGGGGCACCCCCCGCAACCTCGAACCGCCCCCCACCCGCCCGCTCCAACTCATGCGCCAGCTTCTTCACGAGCCGTGAGTGCCAGGCCCGTTGGGGCCACAGCCTGAAGAGCAGCGCGCCGTCGACGAGTTCGGTGTGGCGCGGTGCCTGCGGAAGACGGTCGAGATCATCCGCTTCCCACCCACCCGCCCTGGGCGGCGCCATCCACTCGGGAAGTCCTTCGAGCACGAGGTCCTCCAGACGCGCCGAAAGGCGATGCGGACTCGGTCGTACGGCCGGCGGCCAGCGTAATGGAGCCCACCCACCCGCACCGCAAGCCCCCTGTGGCCGCCTCAGCGGAGGGCCTCCTCGACGTGCCGTCGCAGCGTCGTGTCGGTGAGGTCGGTCAAGGGGCGCCAGGCGGAGCCGCTCACCTCCTCCGTCTGCAAGGTGATGTCACCCTTTCCGGTCAGCCGGAACAGGTACCTGAAGTCGACGTGCTGGTGCGCGGGTTCGTTCTTCGCGGGGTTGGCCGGGATGGGGTGCACGTCGATGTGGACCGGCAGGGGCAGGAGTGGGGTGACGTCGGCGGAGATGCCCGTCTCCTCGCCGAGTTTGCGCAGGGCGGCGTCCAGGAGGGTGCCGTCCTCGGGCTCCGGATGGCCGCCCGGCGTGAGCCAGACGCCGAGGGCGTTGTGGCGGACGAGCAGGACTCGCGCGTCGTCGTCGACGAGTACGGCCCCGGCGGTGGCGTGCCCCCGGAACTCCCTGCGGCTGGCCAACTCGGCGTCGGTGCCGAGGAGTTCCACGACCGGCGCGAGCAACGCCTTCTCCCCGGGCCGGGCATCGACGTACGCGGCGAGGGTCTCGCGGATGTGCTCGCGGGTGATGGCCATGGGCTGCTCCTCGAAGGAAGGGGCTTCATACATACCGGGTTCCGGGGCTCCTCCGGCGCCCGGTGACACGCCCTGTTTATGCGAGAACGTGCATGGCGGCGTCCGGGCGTGGACGTCACCCCCCGCTCTGTCTACCGTCGTCGAGCAGGCGACCCGACCAGGGTCCGGGCAAGGGGGTTGGTATGTCCGAGCGTTCGGCACTCATCCGGCTCACGGGGAACGGTGAAGGCGAGTGCGGGGAGAAAGACTGCCCGAACGTGTACCGCACGGCGACGGGGTCGATCATCGTGCAGGGTGACGTGTGCGACGTGTTCACCCCGCCTGTCGGGGAAGGGCTCGTCGAGATCCCGGAGTCGGTGTTGAGGGAGGCCGTTCGTGCTCTTGGATGGTGACGCGTGGAACGACTGCTTCGACTCGATGCAGCATGAGGCGTGGCGGCTGGAGACGCTGTCCACGTACGCGATGCCGCAGGAGGCGGAGAAGCTGGCGAGGTTCCTCGCGGGGGAGAAGTCGCCGGACGACTACGCGTCGGCGTGGATGGACGAGGTCCGGGCGTGGACCGGGGAGGGCAAGTACGTCGGCCGGGTCCACCTCCTCACCCGCCCCCTCTCCGACTACCTCCGCTTCGAGTTCGAGTACTACTACCGCCACCACGTGACCGCCGGCGAGGACATCCGCATCCTCGACCTCACCGACCGCCCGAACCCGGGCCTCCCGGCCCAGGACTTCTGGATGTTCGACGAGTCCAAGGTCGTCCTCATGAACTACCGCCCCGACGGCACGCAGATCGGACGGGAGCTGTACGAGGGCGACCCGGAGCCGTACCGGAGATGGCGGCGGCTCGCGGTCGCGGAGTCGGTGCCGTTCCTGGAGTACGTCCGGCGGGTGACGTACTAGTCGTCACCGCGCAGACTTTTCAGGTAGGCACCGGCCGTCGCCGTGAACGCCTCCCTCGCCGCCTTGAAGTCCTTCCAGTCGGGATTCCTGCCGCCGTCCTCGTGCATGGCCTTGAGCTGATCGAGGAGCAGACGTGCTTCCTTGTGCGGGCCGACACCTTCGAGGTCGATGGGGTTGAAGGCGGCCCGGGTCGCCGCGTACGCGCGGTCCACGGCGTCGATCGCCTCGTGTTCGCTCGCGTAGCGGCCGTCCTGCCGGTGCCACACGACGTGCGATTCGGCGTCGACGGCGGTGAGGAACCGGGCGTACATCTCCAGGCGGGCGAGGTAGAAGAAGGTGTCGTCCATCATGGCTGCTCCAGTGCCGCGAGCGGACTCGGGTGGCGACACGCTACCCGCCTGCGACCGTGATCGGTGGCGGGCAGGAGGGATTCCCCCGTGTGCGCTACGGCTCGTTCAGCAGTCGGTGCGGGGCAGCGATCCGCTTCCGCCGTCGTCGTCCCCGCTTCCCGTGGGGCCGCAGGCGGCGTCAGGTGCGCATATGGTCTGCGGCGAACAGCTGTCGAAGCTGGGATTGCACTCCGGAAGGCATGTCGGCGCCGTGTGCGGTGCGGTGGGCGGGAATTTCCTTTCCAGATCGGTGCGGGCGGAGTTCATCGCCTCGCTGCTGTAGATTTCGGCGAGCGTCTGCCGGTGGACGTTCCCCAGTTCCATCCACCGCGAGAACACGCAGGGTGTCACCCGTCCATCGGGAAGAACGGCGAACTTGGCGCGTCCGCACATTCCGCACAACTCCTCAAATCGAGGCGGTTTCCCGTCGGCGCCTCGGCCGAACGGCCGGATACGGTCCGTGCGGACATCCCTGATTCCGAGTTCACGCGCGCGCTGGACGTTGGTTCGGGTGCGGGCGTGTGATCCGCGCGTGCCGGTCACGGTCTCGTGGTCCGGTGCCTCGTCGCTGTAGTAGCTGAACGCCAGCCGCACACCGGGTAGTTGCAGCGCGTCCCACACCTCCGGCTTGATGTGGGTCATGTTGCTGAACACCTCGACACGCATGGCGTACTGCCCGGCGTGGCGAATGAAACGGGAGAGTCCAGGGTGCAGCGTCGGCTCACCACCGATGAACTGAATGTCACGCACGCCCATTTCGTCGAGCTGGTCGATCACGCGCATCCAGTCGGTTTCGGTCATGTCGCCGTGATCTCCTTGCGGAGAGGATTCTGCATAGCAGTGTCGGCAGTTGAGATTGCAGAGACCTGTGATCTCAAGCCATGCGAACCGAGGGTGGAGTTGACCCGGGAACATCGGCGCTCCTAGAAGGCTTCATGAGACGATCTGATTCGACTCTGTGATGAGTGAATCGTTCTCGATCCAAGCTCGCCAGGCACGGATGATGCAGTGAGAGTGCAATCAGTGTGCAGGATCATTGCCATCGATCGTGGTGCGTCGGGAGGCCGGGATGGATGTGGTGGAAGTCTGGAACGGCTACTACGCGGGTGTCCTGCAAGCAGCTCTGAGGATGACGAACGAACGGTTCGCCGATTGCCTCGGAATTGCTCCGCGTACCGTGGCGGGCTGGCGTGCCAACCCTGATGCCGTACTCCGGGGTGAGACACAGCAGTTGCTCGACGGAGTGTACGAATCGGTACCGCCGGCTGTGAGGAAGCGGTTCGCCCTGGTGCTGACGTCGGAGCGGCGATCCACGCTGGGCAGCGGTGATCACACGGTTCAGCCGTTGAGGGTCGCCATCGCGGTCGTCGTACGTGCGCGAGAGGTTCTCCTGGTGTGCCGCCGTGACGACGGAGCCACTGGCGTCGGCTGGCAGTTTCCCGCCGGAGTGATCAAACCGGGCGGCGACCCGGCCAGCGCGGCGGTTCGGGAGACTCTGGGGGAGACGAGCGTGCGTTGTACGGCCACCCGATTACTCGGCACCAGGCTTCACCCGGTCACGTCTGTGCAATGTGAGTATTTTCTCTGCGAGTTCCTCGCCGGAGAGGCTGCCAACAGGGACATCGTCGAGAATGTCGATGTCATGTGGGTGGCGGACGACCTGATCGAGCGCTTCATCCCCGTGAGTGCCATCTTCCCTCCCGTCCTGGCGGCCTTGAAGGAGCGATATGACCACGGAGACGCCGAGTGACGACGACCGGCCGGCGATCGCGGCTGCGGTTGTTGTGCGGGAGGGGTGTGTGCTGCTCGTCCGGCGCCGGGTTCGGGAGGGGGCGTTGTTGTGGCAGTTTCCGGCGGGGGAGGTCGAGGGAGGGGAGTCGGAGGAGGACGCCGCTGTGCGGGAGGTGTGGGAGGAGGTCGGTGTGGTGGTGAGGGTGGTGCGGGGGCTTGGGGGGAGGGTGCATCCCAAGACGGGGCGGCGGATGGCGTACGTGGCCTGTGAGGTGGTTTCGGGGGAGGCGTACGTCGCGGACCGGGAGGAGTTGGCCGAGGTGGTGTGGTGCGGGGTGGGGGAGATTCCTGAGTATGTGCCGTATGGGGTGTACGGGCCGGTGCAGGAGTATCTCGACCGGGTGGGGGCGGCTTAGAGGGAGGCGAGGAAGGCGGTGAAGGCGGGGGTGGGGATGCGGAGGGTGGGGGCGTCGGGGAGGGATTTGGAGTCGCGGATGAGGGTGGTGGTGGGGGTGGGGGCGATTTCGACGCACTGGCCGCCGTTGTTGCTGTAGGAGGAGGTGCGCCAGGCGGAGGTGGCTACTTCGACGCAGGCGCCGCCGTTCTCGCTGTACGAGGACTTTCGCCAGGTCAGGGGTGTGGGTGTCATGGAGCCCCATGGTGAGGGGTCGCATGGGGCTCCGACAGGTCAGAATCCGCCGAACTCGGGGGAGTTGAGGGCGGAGAGGAAGCAAGTGAAGGCTTCCGCGCGGACGTTCAGGGCAGGGCCCGACTGGTTCTTCGAGTCGCGGACCGGGACCGTGCCGTGGGACGCGGCGAGGTTGGTGGCGATCTCGACGCAGACGCCGCCGTTTTCGCTGTACGACGACTTGAACCAACGGGGGGATTCGGTGCTCACTTGAGGCCCCTTTGCAGCTCTCTGATCATGGCCACGGACTCCGCCTGGGACAGCGACACGGCCTGTAGCTGATGGTAGGACGCCAACAGGGGTTCGACGAATGTGATGTCGCGCTCAAGGTGGCCCCGGTGGGCGGACTCGGCGTAGGACAGGAGCGAGCGGTCGCGCATGGTCAGCAAGTACAGGGGCAGACTGAGCGGTCGGCGTTCTCCCAGCTCGAACAGGGCGATCTGGAGATGGGTGTTGGGTAGCTCGGCGAACTCGATCAGGCGGTCGAACTGGGCGTGCATGACGGCGGGGCCACCCATGGGCCGACGGAGGCAACTCTCGTCCAGCACGGCGAAGATCTGCGGTGGAGGTGTACGGAGCAGTGAGGCCTGCCGCTCCTTGATGAGGGCGATCCGCTCCTCGGCCTGAGCGCTCGTGATCGTTCCCCGTTTCACAGCGGCCTGCGTGACCACCTGCGCGTACTCCGGGGTCTGGAGAAGCCCGGGAATGACGCCCACCTCGTAGAGTCGGATCTCGGCCGCCTTCGCCTCATCGTTTATGTACTGCGGCGATCCCTCCAGCAACCCTCCCTTCTGCATCTTCCGCCACTTGCGCTCGAACATGTCTCCGGTCCCCAGCGCTACGTCGACCCTTCTGGCCAGCTGAAGAGTCGGCCTCTTCCGCGCCGTCTCCACCGCAGACATGTGGGAGCTGGAGAAGCCCGTGCGCGTGGCGAGTTCCTCCTGCGTCAGGCCCTGTTTCTCGCGTTCTTCTCGCAGAAGCGCACCGAACGCCGCCTCGGGCGAGCTGTCGGGGTCGAGTTTCTTCCGGTTCAACGGCTGCTCCACCATCCTTCCAATCCGGCCGGGCTGGTTGAAAGGTTCCCGGCGGCTCGGCCACTCTGAGGCTCACGGTAATGGACGCGTTACGGAGAGGAGTGGCCATGTCCGGAAAACGTGCGGAGCCGGAGCCCGAAGTGCCGCCGCCGGTACCGGAGATCGGGGCGTTGTACCTGGATTCCGTACGGGAGTTGGTGGGGGAGTTCAGGGGCACGTGGGCGGGGCGGTGGCTGTTGCGGCCGGTCAGGGGCGGCGTGGAGTGGGAGGTGGAGCCGGGCGACGTACGCGCGTTGAACGCCGAGCAGCGGTTGCGGGCCGAGGTGGGGAAGGCGAACGCGCGCAGCAGGGGGAAGGTGCTGTGAGGGAACGGGTGCTGGCGGAAAGGGAGTTGGTGATCCGGCGGTACCGGGAGGGGGTTCCGCTCAGCCGGCTCGCGGAGGAGTACGGCGTCAGTGCGGGGTGGTTGGGGCGGCGGTTCGACGAATGGGGCGAGGCGCGGCGGGGGTTGGTCGACGCGCTGCTCTACCGGAGGGCGGGTGCGCGGGTGTTCCGGGGGCGCGCGAGGCGCCGTAGCAGTGAAGAAGTTCGGGAAGCGCGCGCGGAGTTCGTCGCGGCGCGGGACAGTGTGGAGGCGCGGTACCGGGAGGGGGTTTCGGCGGCGGCGCTGGCCCGGGAGTTCCGGGTGAGTCCGACGTTCGTCGCGGAGCGGCTGACCGAGTGGGGGGTGCCGCGCAGGGAGCCGCGGGCCTCCGAACCGTCGTCATCGTCGTGATCGTCGTACGGAGAATCTCTCAACTGACTTGCGAGGGCGCCATGTTGCAGTGCACCGCCGTGAAGCTTCTGCCTGTGCGGGACGTGCTGGCCTTGCTCAAGGCCAACCGCGAAGAGCCGTACGACCACGCCGAGTTCGCGGACGGGTACGTCTGCTGCGAGCTCGCGGAGGGGCACGACGGGGACCACGCGGACTTCCTCTGGGACGGGTTCGCGCTCGACGAGGGGCAGTGGTTCCTGTGGGGGGAGGAAGAGTTCAGGTTCACCGTGCTGCGGTGGTGCCCGGCCGCGCATCCGGACGGCGACGCGTGCGGGCTGTACGACGGGCATCCCCTCGTCCACGCGTGGGACGTGACCGACCCGACCTCCGACGCGCTCCTCCAGGACCTGATCGAGAACCCGGAGAAATGGGGACTTCCCGGGCCGCTGTAGCTCTCAGGTACTACGGGGAAATTCACCCGAACGAGTGAATACTCGGAAGTCAGTTTTCCGCTTGCGTGACTTGGCCCTACGGTCTGTCACCACACAACAAAAAGCGCCCCGAGGGATCGCCATCAACGATCCGACGGGGCTGAGCCGAACCAGCTTGTAAGGAGCTGATCGACCTATGCGCGATTTTATCGTGCGCGCCCTTCTGAGCGCCCTCCGCATCCTCATCCCCCGCCGTCGTCCCGGACGACACAGCGCGGACCACTTCACCGCCACCGCGCCCCCGACCCCCGTCATCCCCGAAAGCCCCTGGTCACGCCCCTGGACCAGCCCCTCCAAGGCCGAAGCCGCCGAGATCTTCCGCCGCCAGGCCCTGGCCCAGGCCGAAGCGGAAGCGGCGTGGTGGCAGGAGGAACGCCGCCGCCAGCGAGAACGACTGCACGCCGCCGAGCTGGCCTCCCTGGGCATCGACTACCCGTACACGTACCCGGGAGCACCGTTCACGGAGTTCCCGATGGGCGCCTGAAGCGGGGCCTCTCCACCCGCACGACGACAGGGACGCAGCGGCCCTGGACGCCGGGTGACCTCCTCGGAACCGGCGTCCACTCCCTCGGCCTGTCCTGGTGTGTCGCGGCTGTCCGGCCGAGGGTGTGCATGGGCTGCATCTTCGAGATCGTCCTCAGGACGCCGGGAGGAGTGGAGGGGCCGCGCGCGGGCGGCGGGCGGGCGGCGGAGGAGCTGTGGGGGCCTCACGCCTCCGGGACGGGCAGCTTGCCGGTGCCGTACTTGTGGGTGTGCGTCGTGATGTAGCCGTCGCCGGTGGGGCTCGTGTGGACGAGCACCTCGCGGGCGTACGGGTCGACGACCAGGAGGACGTCCTCGAAGCCGAAGCGCTTGCCGTTCCGCTGGGCGTCTTCACGGAGGATCGCGAGGTCGGGGGCGGAGTACTCGTCGGCCGGGAAGTCGAGACACACGTCGGACGTCACCCGGGGGTGACTCCCCAGCGTGAGCGTGGCGATCTGCATCGAGCGGATCGTGTGGAGTGTTCCTCGCTTTGCGGAGCCAAGATCACCGTCACCGCTTTCCGGCGGCCCGGCTGATGTACAGGACCCGTACCGCCTGGGTGCGGTTGACGCCGAGGTGGTAGTCGAGGGCGTTGTGCGTGGTGGTGTGGCCCGGGCCGGTGCTGGGGCGGTCGATGTGGGTGGTGAGCCAGGTGAGGACGGGTTTCGGGGCGTTCGTCGCGGCTTTCGCGCAGGAGAGGAGGAAGCGGGTGGCCTCGCCTACGTCCTTGCCGAAGGCCTGGCAGGCGAGGGAGGTGAGGGTGTCGGTGGTCGACTTCGTCTCCACCACGCCGATGCGCAGGGACTTCTGCCCGGCGCCGGTTCCCATGCGGCGGTCGGTGCCCGGCATGTCGCGGTACGTCAGGTGCCAGTCCGCGCCGAGCGCCTGCTCGAAGGGGACGGCGGTGAGGGGCTTCGCGTCGGAGCGGGGCTCGTGGAGCGCCGGGGTGCAGGCCGTCGCCGCGAGGAGGAGGGGGGTCAGGCGGGCCAGGGTGCGGAGGGGGGTCGGCATGGTCGGAGTCAAGACCCGGGGGTGGGGGCGGGGGGTGCGACACGGGGGCCGCTGAGGCCGGACGGGGGATTAATCGGACGTACATGATCAATGTGATCAGATTCTGTGCATACACCTTCTGCTGACGTGCCGTCATATGACCACAGGCAGGGAACCCGATGTACGAGAAGACCACCCGCTGGCCGGGCCGCACCCTCGCGGCTCTCGTCGTCCTGTTTCTCGGGATCGGGGCCGCGCCCGCGCTGGGAGAACCGGCGGGGGTACGGGACGCTCTGGGCGGCGGGGGCGCGCGACTGCTGGTGGACTGGCCGGGCGGGTCGGGGGCGCTGGGGGACTCGCTGAGTGGTGAGGGCGGGTACCGGGTGACGTTCACGCCGGGGGAGGGGGCGGCGGAGAAACGTGCGGACGAGGGGCATGTGGACGAGGGGCGTGCGGACGAGGTACGGGGGGCTCGGCCTCGTACGGCGCCTGATTCCCGTACGGCGGAGCAGCCCCGCACGGCGGAGCCCGGCGGGCTGCGGGAACCGGCCGCGTCGGTCGCGCCGGACTCCCCCGCCGACCCCGCGCCGCCCGCCGCACCGGACGACGCCAAGGCCCCCTCGCCCAGCCCGAGTTGGCGGACGGTCGAGCTGTCCCGGGAGGTCGCCGGGCGGGACGGTGCGCGGGGCATCGAGCTGCCCGCCGCGCCGCGCGGCCGGCCCTACACCGTCACCCTCGCCCTTCCCGAAGCCCGGCCCGCCTGGGTCAGCGTGCTCGGCGACGGCGCGGACGGCGTGTTCGCGGAGGGCGCCCGGCGCGACAACCGGTTCGACCGCCGGGAACACGGCGCCGACCTGGTGTTCACGCGGCCGGTGCGGACGATCGAGCTGACCGTGTCGGAGGGCGCCCCGGACGGACTCGTCCTGGCGGGCCCGTTCGGCTCGCTGCGGGACGAACCCGGCGACGAGACAGTTGATCAGGACGCCCCTTCAACAAAGCCCGGCGACAAAGCCGTTGAGCCGGACGCCCCTTCAAAGCAGCCCGGCGACAAGCCCGTCGGCAAAGCGCCCCTCCCCGCCCCCCACGCCCCCCGCGTAACCACCCCCCGCCGAGCCTCCCCCTGCACCCCCTCCCCCGCCTACACGAACTGCACCCTCTTCAGCTACACCGGCGCCGACCAGACCTTCTCCGTTCCCCCCGGCGTCAGCAGCCTGAACGTCCAGCTGTGGGGCGCGGGCGGCGGCGGCGACAACGCGGCGTACTACACCGGCCAGGTCGGCGGCGCGGGCGGCGGCTACACGACCGGCACGCTCGCGGTGACCCCGGGCCAGTCGCTGACGGTGATGGCGGGCCAGGGCGGCCAGGTCAACGCGTACGCGCTGATGTACGGCGGCGGCGGCGCGGGCGGCTGGACGCAGACGGCGGGCGCGATCGGCGCCAGCGGCGGCGGCATGTCGGCGCTGTGGAACGGCGCGAGCTTCTCAACTCCCTTGCTGATCGCGGGCGGTGGCGGCGGCGCCTCCCCGGGCGCGGACACCGGCAACCCCCGCCCCGGCGCGGGCGGCGGCACGAACGGCGGCGGCGACGGCCAGCCCGCGCTGTCCGGCCAGGGCGGCACGCAGAGCGCGGGCGGCACGGCGGCCACGAACGGCACCGGCGCCTCGCAGTGCGCGGCCACCGTGAACACGGCCGGCCGGCAGTGGTACGGCGGCAACGGCTTCAGCGCGGTCACCGGCCGGGACGGCGAGGGCGGCGGCGGTGGTGGCGGCGGCTACTTCGGCGGTGGCGGCGGCTCCTGCCAGCTGATGGGCCCCAGGACCGCGTACAACGGCCCTGGTGGCGGCGGTTCCGGCTACATCGGTGGCGCGGGGGTCACGGGCGCCTCGACGACCAACGGCTCCAGCCCGACCGCGAACAACACGGGCGGCGCGGCGGCCGGTACCGGCTCGGCGCAGTACCCGGCGGGCGTCGGGGCGGGCGGCGGCGACTCCAGGAGCGGCGGCAACGGCGCCGTCGTCATCCAGTGGGTGACGCAGACCAAGCTGAGCGTGACGAAGACGGCCTCACCGAATCCGTACGTCCCCGGCAACCCCGTCACCTACACGGTCACCGTCGCCAACGCGGGCCCGGCCCCGGCGACGAACGCGCGGATCACGGATACGGTCCCGGCCGGCCTGACCGGCACCACCTGGACCTGCACGGCGTCCAACGGCAGCTCCTGCGGGGCGAGTTCGGGCACCGGCAACGCCCTGAACACGACGGCGACCCTCGCGGCGAACGGCACGGCCACCTACACGGTCACCGGCACCACCTCGCCCTCCGCGACCGCCGCCCTCACCAACACGGCGACCGTCACCCCGCCGCCCGGCGTCAACGACACGACCTGCGGGGCGAGTTGCTCCGCGACGGCGACGACCCCGGCCGCACCCCGCGCCGACCTCGCCGCGACGAAGACGGCGAGCACGGCGAACGTGTCGCCGGGCCAGACGTACACGTACACGCTGACGACCACGAACAACGGGCCGTCCACGGCGACGAACGTCCGCATGACCGACACGCTGCCCGACAACGTGACGTTCCAGTCCGGTTCGGGCTGCACGGCGTCCGGGCAGAGCGTCACCTGCGGCCCCGCCGCCTCGCTCGCGCCGGGTGCCGGCCAGTCCTGGACGATCACCGTCAAGCTCGCCTCCTCGTACAAGGGGAACGGCTCCGACATCGGGAACACGGCGACCACCGTCTCCGACACGCCCGACCCCAACTCCTCGAACAACACGGCGACTTCAGGGCCGCCGCCGATCGTCCCGCAGTCCGACTACGACGTGACGCCGAGCGGGCCGGGCGGGACGGTCGCGCCGGGACAGGCGACGACGATCCCGGTCGTCGTGAAGAACAACGGACCCGCCGACGCGGCCGGGAACGTCACGGTGACGGTCACGCTGCCGACAGGGGTGACGGCATCGGGGACGCAGCCACCGGGGTGCACGGCCAACTCGGCTGGCACGGTGGTCACTTGTACGGTCGCCACGCTCACCGCCGGGTCCTCGCAGAACCTGCCGATCGGCGTGCTCGTCTCGCCGAGCGCGCCGCCCAACAGCACGCTGACCCAGACCGGCGGGATCGTCGTCAGCGGGCCCAACGACAACGTGGCCAGCAACAACACGGCTGACGTGGTGGTGCGGACGACCGGCGGGGTCAGCGATCTGGCCGTCACCAAGACCGCGAGCCCGACGAACGTCAACTACGGCGAGAACACCGTCTTCACGGTCACCGTCACCAACAACGGGCCCAGCGACGCGGCGAACGTACAGGTCACCGATCAGCTGCCGAGCGGGCTCACCTATGTGAGCGACGACTCCAACGGGGCCTATTCCGGGGGAGTTTGGCGGCCCGGGACCATCGCGGCGGGCAAGAGCGCCACGCTGAGGATCACAGCCGAGGTGACCAGTACGACGGCTCGGACCAACACCGTCACGCAGGCGACGTCCGATTCGACCGATCCGACGCCGTGTTCGGGGAACTGCGCGTCCGCGACCGTGACGCCGATCGCCGCCGACGTGGCGACGACGAAGACCGCCACGGGGACGCCGATCGCGCCGGGGGAGACGTTCCAGTACGACCTGAAGGTCACGAACAACGGGCCGTCGGCTGCGGCTGCGGTCGCCGTCACGGACACGCTCCCGGCCCAACTGGCCTTCGTCTCCTCGGCGTCCGGCTGCACCGCCTCCGGCCAGAACGTCACCTGCCCGCAGATCGCGTCGCTCGCGAACGGCGCGAGCCAGACGTTCACGATCACCGTCCGGCTCGCGTCCACCTACACCGGCAACGGGTCCGACATCGCCAACACGGCCACCTCGACCTCGACCACGCCCGACCAGACGCCGGGCAACAACACGTCCCCGCCCGCGTCCCCGCAGGTCACGGCGCCCAAGACGGGGCTGACGGTGTCCAAGACCGGGTCCTCGACCTCGTACCAGCCCGGTGAGATGTTCTCCTACACGGTGACCGTGAACAACGCGGGGCCGTCGACCGCGCTGCCGACCGTGACGGACACCCTGCCCGCCGGGTTCTCCGGCTTCGGATGGAACTGCGCCGCCACCAACGGGAGTTCGTGCGGTGCCGCGTCCGGGAGCGGGAACATCTCCGACCGGCCGACCGTCGCGCCGGGCGGCACGGTCACGTACACCATCAGCGGGACGGTGCCCGCCTCCACGTCCGGGAACCAGACCAACTCGGCGACGGTGACGCCCGGTTCGGGGACAACGGACTCCGGGTGTTCGCCCTCGTGCACGTCGACGGTCGTGACCGACGGGCCCAGCGTGCAGGTGGCCAAGACCTCGGCGCCCGCTCCTGCCAAGGCCGGGCAGACGGTGACGTACACCATCACGCTGAAGAACAGCGGTACCGGGGACGCGAGTTCGTTCACGTACGTCGACGACCTGAGCGACGTGGTGGACGATGCGACGTTCGTGGCGGGGTCGATCACGTCGACTCCGGCCGGTGGCACGGGGAGTTACGACCCCGGCACCAAGAAGCTGACGTGGACCGGGGCCGTCGCGGCGGGGGCGACCGTACGCGTGACGTACCAGGTGACCGTGGGGAACCCGCCCGGCGGGAACCAGGTGCTGAACAACGTGGTCTCGGCACCGGGCACCAACTGCGCCACCGGGTCCACGGATCCGGCCTGCTCCGACGACAACGGGGGCGGCATCCCCCGGCTCGCGATCAGCAAGGCCGGCGACGCGGGCGGGGCGGTGCGTCCGGGGCAGAAGGTCACGTACACGGTGACCGTCCGGAACCCGGGGACGGCCACCTATACGGGGGCTTCCTGGACGGACGACCTGAGCGGGGTCCTGGACGACGCGGTGTACGGGGGTGACGCGGCGGCGTCGGCCGGTTCGGTGTCGTACGCGGCGCCGGTCGTGAAGTGGACCGGCGATCTGGCGGCGGGGGCGACCGCGACGATCACCTACTCCGTGACCGTGGACAACCCCGACACCGGGGACAAGAAGCTCACCAACTCCGTGACCGGGCCCGCCGGTTCGAGCTGCGATCCCTGTACGACGACCAGTTCCGTCGCCCAGCTCAAGCTGACCAAGACGTCGACGCCGGCCGACCCGGCGGCGGGGCAGACGGTGACGTACACGGTCGTCGCGGAGAACACCGGGGCCGCCGTCTACACCGGGGCGACCTGGTCCGACGACCTGTCCGACCTGATCGACGACGGGACGTACAGCGGGGACGCCTCGGCCACCTCGGGGAGCGTCGCGTACGCCGCGCCGAAGCTCACCTGGACCGGCGACCTCGACCCCGGCGACAAGGCGACCACCACCTACTCCGTGCAGCTCGCCAACCCGCTCTCCGGCAACAAGCGGCTGGTCAACAAGGTCGTGTCGACCACGGACACCAACTGCCCCCAGGGGACGGCGAATTCCGAGTGCGGCGACCGGACGCCGGTCACCGTACGCGAGCTGACCATGAAGAAGACCTCGTCCAACACGGCACCCAAGCCCGGCGACAAGGTGACGTACACCGTCACCGTCACCAACACGGGCACGGCCGCCTACCCGGGCGCCACCTGGTCGGACGACCTGAGCGGGGTGCTCGACGACGCGGCGTACGGGGGTGACGCGGCGGCGACTTCCGGGACCGTCGACTACGCGGCACCCACGCTGAGCTGGACCGGCGACCTCGCGGCGGGCGCGTCCGCGACCACCACCTACACCATCACCCTCGACGACCCCGACACCGGCGACCGGACCCTGAAGAACACCCTGGTCTCGACCTCGCCGGGCGCCAACTGCGGCGCCGGTTCCACGGATTCGGCGTGCACGGCGGGCCCGTACGGCATCCCGTCCCTGACCCTCACCAAGACCGTCTCCCCGGGCACCCCCCTCCCCGGCGACACGATCACCTACACGGTCACCGTCCAGAACACGGGCACGGCCGCCTACCCCGGGGCCGCCTTCACGGACGACCTCTCCGACGTCCTCGACAGCGCGACCTGGCTCGACGACACGACGGCGACGGCCGGTTCGGTGGCGTACGCGGCCCCGAAGCTGACCTGGACCGGCACGGTGGCGGCGGGCGCCACCGAGACCGTCACCTACGCGCTCAAGCTCAACAACCCGAGGACGGGCAACGACACCATCGTCAACGCCGTTACCGGACCGGCCGGTTCGAACTGCAAGAAGGGTTCGGCCGACAACCGCTGCTCGGCGGCCATCGACGGCCTGCCCGAACTGCACCTCACGAAGAAGTCCTCGCCGGCCGCCCCGGTCGCGGGCGGCAGGACCACGTACACGGTCACCGTCCAGAACACGGGCACGGCCGCCTACCAGGGCGCGGTGTGGTCGGACGACCTGAGCGGGGTCCTGGACGACGCGGTGTACGGGAACGACGCGACGGCCTCCTCCGGCGCGGTGAACTACACGGCACCCAAGCTCACTTGGACCGGCGACCTCGCGGCGGGCGCCTCCGCGACCATCACCTACTCCGTCACCGTCGCCTACCCGGTGAGCGGCGACGGCACCCTGAAGAACGCCCTCACCGGCCCCCAGGGCTCCAACTGCGAGGCCGGTTCGGCGGACGCCGACTGCTCGACCTCCAGCGGCATCGGCGCCCTGCGGATCGCCAAGACGTACAGCCCCCAAGTCGCCCTGCCCGGCGGCGAGATGACGTACACGGTGACCGTCGAGAACACCGGCACCGGCCCCTACCCGGACGCCACGTTCACCGACGACCTGACCGGCGTCCTCGACGACGCCGTCTACGGCGACGCCTCGGCCACCTCCGGTTCGGTGTCGTACACGGCGCCCGTCGTGAAGTGGACCGGCGACCTCGCCGCGAAGGCCAAGGCGACCATCACCTACACGGTCACCCTCAAGGACCCCGACACCGGCGATCAGCGCCTCACCAACTCCGTGGTGGGCCCGCCCGGTTCGAACTGCGCACCCGGCTCCACCGACCCGGCCTGCGCACCGCCCCCCGCCGGAATCCCCGCCCTGGAGATCGCCAAGACGGCCTCCAGCAACCGCCCCACGCCGGGCACGAAGGTCACGTACACGGTGACCGTCACGAACACGGGCACGGCCGCCTACGCGGGCGCCTCCTGGTCGGACGACCTCAGCGACGTGCTGGACGACGCGGCGTACGGCGACGACGCGGCGGCGTCGGCGGGTGCGGTGTCGTACGCCTCGCCCGTCGTGAAGTGGACCGGCGACCTGGAAGCGGGCGCGTCGGCCACCGTCACCTACTCCGTCACCGTCGACAACCCGCTCAAGGGCGACGGCAAGCTCGCGAACTCCGTCACCGGCCCCGCCGGCTCCAACTGCCGGGCGGGCAAACAGGATGCGTCCTGCTCGACCGGCGACAAGCCCGGAGACGGCATCCCCCAGCTGAAGTTGAGGAAGGCGGTCAGCTCGGGCACCGCGTCGCCGGGGTCGAAGGTGACCTACACGATCACCGCGCAGAACACCGGAACGGCCGTCTACACCGGGGCGTCCTGGTCCGACGACCTCAGCGCGCTGCTGTCCGACGCGGTGTACGGGGGCGACGCGGCGGCCTCCTCCGGCTCGGTGAACTACGCGGCCGAGACGCTCACTTGGACCGGTGACGTGCCCGTCGGGGAGACCGTCACCACGACGTACTCGGTCACCCTCAACGCCACGACGACGTCCACCGAACCCCTGAAGAACACGGTCACGTCGACGTCCGACACCAACTGCCCCACCGGCACGACGAATTCGGACTGCTCCGCCACCCTCGGCGTCCCCCAGTTCTCCGTCACCAAGACCGCCTCGACGAACCACCCCCTCCCGGGGCAGGACGTCACGTACACGGTGACCGTCCACAACACGGGTTCCGTCGCCTACCCGGACGCGGTCTGGTCCGACGACCTGAGCGGCGTCCTGGACGACGCGGTGTACGAGGGTGACGCGGCGGCGTCTTCCGGCTCGGTGTCGTACGCGTCGCCCGTGCTGAAGTGGACCGGTGACATCCCCGTCGGCGGGACGGCCACCGTCACCTACACGGTCAGGACCAAGTCCGACCCGGCCCAGCTCGGCGACGGCGTCCTCGCCAACACCGTCACCTCCACCTCGCCGGGCAACAACTGCTCTGTCGCGGCCAACTCCGGCTGCTCCACGACCTCCAGCCCCATCCCGACGCTGAGGTTCACCAAGTCCCGTACGACACCTGTGGTGTTGCCGGGCGCCAAGGTCGAGTACCAGGTGACCGTGTCGAACCCGACGACGTCCGACTACCCGGACGCGTCCTGGACCGACGACCTGAGCGGGGTCCTGGACGACGCGGTGTACGGGGGTGACGCGGCGGCGTCGGCCGGTTCGGTGTCGTACGCCGCGCCCGTGCTGAAGTGGTCCGGCGACGTGCCCGGCGGTGAGACCGTCACCATCACGTACTCGGTGACCGTCGACACCGAGGACCGGGGCGACGGGAAGCTCACGAACACGGTCGTCTCCGGGGTGCCCGGCACCAACTGCCCTGCCGGGTCCGGGAATGCGGCCTGCTCCACCGGCAGCGGCACCAGTGGCGTCGTACCTCGGCTGAAGATCGTGAAGAGCGTCGACGTCGCCGAGGTGCTGCCCGGTGATCTGCTGAACTTCAAGGTCGTCGTCACGAACGACAGTGCCGCCGACTATCCCGGGGCGACCTTCACGGACCGGATCGTGCAGGGGGCCGGGCTGCTCAACACGCGGGCGGTGAAGGCGCCGAGCGCGGACTCGGGGACCCTCACGCCGGGTTCCGGGCTGTCGTACCGGTGGGTCGGGGATGTCGCCGCGGGGGCCTCGGTGACCGTGACGTACACGTACATGGCCAACGCCGTGCCGACGGCCGGTGCCCGCGAGGTCGTCAACGAGGTGACCGACGCGAGCGCCAACACCTCGTGCTACGGCAACACCGCCGACGGGACGTACCCCGCCGGGTGCGGGGCGACCGTCGGCACACCTCAGTACGAGTGGGGTGAGGCGCCGGACTCGTACCGGACGCTCGCGGCCTCCGGTGGGCCGTACCACGCGATCGTGCCCGGGCTGTACCTCGGCAAGGGGTCGTTCCCGGACGTCGACGGGCGTCCCGGGAGCGCGCGGCTCGACGAGGGCGGGCGTGGTCCTCGGGTACTGCCCGTCGCGTACACCGGTGGTACGGGGTACTCCACCACCGTCGACCTCACCAACACGACCGGTTCGGCCACGCTGCTCGCCGCCTGGCTCGACTACGACTTCGACGGGCGGTTCGACCAGGGGGAACGCATCCTCCGGACCATTCCCGCCGGGGCCAGGTCGACCGTGCTGGACTGGGCCGACGCCTCCTTCGCCAAGGCGGGTACTACGTACCTACGCCTGAGGTTGTACGGCGCCCAGGTGCCGGCCGGGCGTAGTCCCGACGTACCCGCGGGGGAGTCCCTCGTCCGCGTCGGCGGTCATCTGCGGACCGTCCCCGCCCAGCGGGCCCTGCCCGCCGACCCCCAGCCGTACGGGTACGGCGGCGCCGGACAGGTCGAGGACTTCCGGGTGCGGGCCGCCGCCGGGAAGCTGAACGTGCGGATCACGTCCGACAATCCGCGGCCCCGGCCCGGGGACAAGGTGACCTACACGGTCACCGTGTGCAGCGCCACCGGGGCGCCGTACACCGGGGCCACCGCCTCCGCCGGGCTGGCCCAGGTCCTCAAGTACGCGACGTACAACGGGGACGCCGCCGCCTCCAACGGTGCCGTCCGGTACGGGAGTTCGGCCGTCAACTGGACCGGGACCGCGCCGGCCGACTGCTCGCGTCCCGTCCGGATCACCTTCTCCGTCACGTACGGGCGGACCCCTGTGCCGCCGGGCACCGTCGTCGACGTACCCGTCGTGGGCGGGCCCGGGGCCAGCAACTGCCCCGCCGGGTCCACCGCCGCCGAGTGCAACGCGTCCGCCGTGTTCGAGGGGCACGGGCACCTGCCCGACACCGGGGGCGGGCGCGGCATGTCGCCCCTGTGGGGCGTGGCCGCGATCGTGTCGGCCGGGTCCGGGCTCCTGCTGTGCCTCGCGATGTGGCTGCGGCGTCGGCGGGGCTGGAGGGTCGGGCGATGAGGCGGGTGGTTACGGCCGTGCTGGGCGGGGTCGTGTTGGCGGGGGCTCTGCTGGGCGGTGGTTCGGCGGTGGGCGGGGCTCTGCTGGGTGGTGGTTCGGCGGTGGCCGGTGGTTCGGTGCTGGGCGCCGGCTCGGTGCTGGGCGGGGCGGGTGCGTCGGCCGTCTCGCGGGTGGCCGTGTTCGACGAGGGGC
Source organism: Streptomyces niveiscabiei (assembly GCF_033794345.1). Lineage (NCBI taxonomy): Bacteria > Bacillati > Actinomycetota > Actinomycetes > Kitasatosporales > Streptomycetaceae > Streptomyces > Streptomyces niveiscabiei. The sequence goes on along the minus strand of NZ_JARAYJ010000053.1, from coordinate 30,257 downwards.
GGCCCGCCGGCGGGCCGGGCATGACCATCCTGCTCATGGGCATCGACGACCGGACGCTCACGCGGGAGGAGCTGCGGGAGTTCCACGCTCGCGGGGAGGCGTGCCACTGCACGGACACCCTCATGCTCGTCCACGTCTCCGCCCGGCAGGACCGGGTCAGCGTCCTGAGCCTGCCCCGCGACTCCCTCGCGCGCATCCCCGCGCACCACGACGCCGGGTCCGGCCAGTGGGTGCCCGACCATGACGCGAAGATCAACGCCGCGTACCGGGAGGGCGGGGCCGCGCTGTCCGTCCGTACCGTCGAGGAGATGACCGGAGTGCCGGTGGACCGGTACCTCCAGGTCGACTTCCGGCGGTTCGTGGACTCCGTGAACCTGGTCGGCGGGGTCGACGTGTGCACGGCCCGGGGGATCGACGACCCCGCCACGAAACTGGCGTTGACGCCGGGCACCCATCGTCTCGACGGCGGGCGCTCCCTCCAGTACGTCCGCTCCCGCAAGTTCGACGGCGCCGCCGACCTCGGCCGCGTCCAACGCCAACAACGCTTCCTCGTCGGCGTGTTGAAACGCCTCCAGGCCAACCCCGTCGACCTGCTCCGGCTCAGCCGTACCCTGCTCGGGTCCGTCACCGTCGACCAGGGCTTCAAAGACGCCGAGTTGGTGTCCCTGGCGAAGACCCTCGCCCGGCTCGCCCCCTCCGCCACCGAGTTCGCGACGGTCCCCATCGGTGGGTTCGAGGACGTTCCCGGCGTGGGGTCGACGCTGGTGTGGGACCGCTCCCGGGCCGACGAGGTGTTCACCCGCCTCCGCGAAGACCGCCCGCTCACCCCGGCCTCCTCTTCCCAACGCCCCTCCGAGGTACCCGAGTTCGGGTCCTACGAGCCGGTGCGTGGGGGGACGATGGTCTGCGGCTGAGGAGACGGTGAGTTCAGAACCCCGGCGAACTCCCCCGCGAACAGCGTCCGTTCCGCTGTCGTCCACCCCCGCACGGGACTACCGTTGACGCCCACGGCGAAGGGGGCAACGTCATGCTGGACGAAGCGACGCTGGCGCTGGCCGCGTCCGTGGGGACGGCGGTGGCGCAGGCCGCGGGGACGGACGCGTGGGCGGCGTTCAGGGCGCGGCTCGCGAGGACGTTGGGACGAGGCGACGCGGAACGCGAAGCGGCGCAAGGCGAACGCCTCGACCGCACGGCGGACGACGTGACGGCAGGGAGGGGCGAAGGCGCGGACGCGGTCTGGCGCACGCGGACAGAAGATCTGCTGGAAGACCTGGCCCCGCCGGAGCGAGCCGCTCTGAAAGCTGAACTGAAGGCCCTTGTCGGAGAGTTCACCGGCGCCAACGGATACCTCTTCCTCGGCGACGCCGCGATCCAGCACGGCAACGGCAACATCCAGGTGAACAGGTTCGGTCCACGCCCGTGAAGCGGCGCGGGAACAGCGTCTTCCACGGCCCAGGAGCCGTCCAGGAGGGCTCGGGCAACCTCCAGATCAACGTGCACGACAACCGCATGACCATCCTCGCGGTCTGCGTCGTCGGCATCGTCTTCGGTACGACCCTCGCGGTCGTCCTGCTGAGCGGCGGCTCCGGCGAGCCGCGCGGCGCCGCCGACACCCCGACAACACCGACGAGTTCAGCCGTACAGCCCCGTACGGACAGCGCCCTCGCCGGCCGCCTGGTGAACGACGGCAGCGGCCTCTGCCTCCGCGCCCCCGGCACCGCGCCCGGCCTCGTCCCCGTCCTCGCGGCCTGCGCCGCCGCCCCCGACCGCACCTGGACCCTCCCCGCCGGCCACGACGACAGCGAGGCCCGCGCCCTGCGCAACGCGCACAGCGACCGCTGCCTCACCACCACCGGCACGGAGAACTCCGCCCCGGTCCCCCAACTCCCCTGCACCACCCGCCCGGACGCCCACTGGCAGGTGCTGTGGGGAACCGGCGACCGGGCGGGCCACTTCATGCTCCGCAACACGGCCAACGCGAAATGCCTGATGGCCCAGGGCACCGAACCGAACCGCCCCACGGCCCAGATCTCCTGCGGCGAGCGGTACGCCGACCAGTGGTGGCACATCGCCCGGTGAGCCGCCCCGCTACCCCGGCCCGTCCAGCGCGGAATGCACGGCCCGAGCGACCCGCTCGACCGTCGTCACCCCGTATTTCATGCTCGCGTTCCCCTGCGTGAGCACCGTGATGGTGTACGTCCGCCCGCCCCCGACGAACACCCCGCTGCTGTGCACCCGCCACCCGTGACTCGCCCGCTGAAGCCACCCGTTCTTCACATGGACCTTCACGGATGCAGGCGCCCCTTTCGCAGTCCCCCACCGCTGCGATTTCACGACCTTCCCCATCAATTCCAACGCGTACGACCGTGAGGTCGCGTTCAGTGCCGTGTTCTGCTCGACCAGCAGCCCGGTGAGCCTCTGCTGATCCCGCGCCGTGATCTGCGTGAGCCCCCAGTAACCGTATGGATTCGGCTCGGTCTGCGTCATTCTCGCCGCTGCCAGAAACCCCCGTACTTTCCCCACCCCGAGCTGATTCCACAGCGTGTTCGTCGCCGCATTCCCCGACCGCGTGATCATCGAGGCGGCCAGCTTCTTCTCCCGCTCCGTGAGCCCCCGCCCCTTTCTCTGCGCGTCCCACAGCAGCGTCCCCAGCACCGTCACCTTCACCACGCTCGCCGCGTCGAACGCGTACGCACTGCGCAGCGCGCACCGCGTCCGGCTCCCCCGGTCGTGCAACGCCACCGCGACCGTCCCCCGCCGCCCCTCCAACGCCTCCGCGATCCCCCGCCGCACCTTCGCCGCGAGCCCCTTCCTCCCCGACGTACAGCTCACCCCGGCCGCGGCCCCCGCCTCACCGGCCCCGGCCAGCACCACCAGACACACGCACACCACCTGCGCCCACCACACCCGCCCCCTCATTCCGGATCGGGATTCGGCGGCGGCCCGACCTCCGTCACCGGCGCGGGATCCCCGGCCGGCACCGGCGCCACATACGGCACACTCCGCGCGGTCCCCGGCTTGACGCCATAAACGAAAACGGCGTCCTTCAACTTCAGCACCCCCCACAACCGCCGGGCATCCGCAAGCCGCAGATTCACACACCCATGGGACCCCCCGGCGAACAGATTCCCATACGTCCCGTGAAACGCCTGCCCCCCGTCAAAAAACTGCGAGTACGGCATAGGAGCCCCATCATAAAGACTCGAATAATGATCCCGATCCCGCCAATAAACCCGATGCCACCCGACCCGCGTCTCATACCCGTCCCGCCCCGACCGCACAGGAACCGGCTGGTAAACCACCCGCTTCCCCTTCTGCACCCACATCAACTGCCGCGTCAGATCAACACAAGCCACCCGATACTTCCGCACCGGACACTTCCCCCCGGCATTGGGATTCCGCGCCGCCTCGACCACCAGCATCATCCGATACGTCCCCAACCCCGCATACCCATCCGCCGGCACCACCCCATTCCTCGCCTGAAACCCCCGAATGACCCGACAGTCCCCCACCGACTGCCTCCCATCCACCACCAACCCCAAATGCCGCTCAAGCTGCCGCTGATAGGGCCCGGTGGAGGTATTGCACACAGCCGGGACAGCCCCCGCGGGAGCCGTCGGCAGCAGAGCCGCACACAGCGCGACCGCCGCCCCGAACATCCGTCGTCCGCCCTGCCGCATCCAGCACCTCCTCAGACCTCAGAGCCACCCGGCCCTACCCCACAAGTCCCACCTCACCCAAACCCCCACGCCGCGGACCGCCGCATTACCCCCGATCGGCGGACGCCGAGTCCCGCTGAACTTGCCGCGCGGCAAGGAGAGATACGGTAAAGTTCTTTACCGAATACTTACGACCGTCGGGGAGAGGGGGCGTACCCATGTACCAGGGCATCCGTGCCGTACGTGTGGACAACGCCGCCCGCGACGGCGTCCCTGATACCGGCCGCAGCCTCTAGCGCTGCCCGCGCCCGAGCCGACGTACAGATCGGCCCGGCCCGCCGACAACACCCACAGCCTTCACGTACGTACGACGCGCGCACCCGCTCCGGGACGGCCCGCGTCGGCACAGACGCCCGCGACCTGAACCGAATCGACGGAGGTCAGACGCCCGTGCACGACACGACCGCCATGCTCATCGAACTCGGGGCGATCATTCTCGCCCTGGGCCTGCTCGGCCGGCTGGCCGGGCGGATCGGGTTCTCGCCGATCCCCCTCTACCTGCTCGCCGGACTCGCCTTCGGGCAGGGCGGGCTGCTGCCGCTGGAGGCGAGCGAGGGGTTCATCGCGACCGGCGCCGAGATCGGCGTGATCCTGCTGCTGCTCATGCTGGGGTTGGAGTACAGCGCGAGTGAGCTGGTCACGACGCTGAAGACCCAGTACCCGTCAGGGGCCGTCGACTTCGTGCTCAACGCGACGCCGGGCGCCGTGCTGGCGCTGCTGCTCGGCTGGGGCCCCGTCGCGGCGGTCGCCCTCGCCGGTGTCACCTGGATCTCGTCGTCCGGCGTCATAGCGAAGGTCCTCGGCGAACTGCGCCGCCTGGGCAACCGCGAGACCCCGGTCGTGCTCGGCATCCTGGTCCTTGAGGACCTCGCGATGGCGGTCTACCTGCCGATCCTCACGGCCGTACTCGCCGGAGTCGGCCTCGCGGGCGGCGCGCTCACACTGCTGATCTCGCTGAGTACGGTCGGCGCGGTGCTGTACGTCGCGCTGCGCCACGGGCGCCTCGTCAGCCGCGCGGTCGCCTCCGACAGCGCCGAACTGCTGCTGCTCGTCGTCCTCGGCCTGACGCTGCTGGTCGCCGGGGTCGCGCAGCAGCTGCAAGTGTCCGCCGCCGTGGGCGCGTTCCTCGTGGGGATCGCGCTGTCGGGGGAGGTCGCGGAGGGCGCGGGCAACCTCATCACCCCGCTGCGGGACCTCTTCGCCGCCGTCTTCTTCGTCTTCTTCGGCCTGCACACGGACCCCTCGGCGATCCCGCCGGTCCTGGTGCCCGCGCTCGCGCTCGCGCTGGTCACGACGGGTACGAAGATCGCCACCGGCTACTGGGCCGCCCGCCGCGCGGGCATCTCCGTCCCCGGGCGCTGGCGGGCCGGTGGAGTCCTCGTCGCACGCGGCGAGTTCTCCATCGTCATCGCGGGCCTCGCGGTCGGGGTGGAACCGAGGATCGGCCCCCTCGCGACGGCGTACGTCCTGATCCTCGTCCTCCTCGGCCCCCTGACGGCCCGCTGGACGGAACCCCTCGCACGTACGGCGGCCGTGGGCGGCACACGGCAGAGGGAGGCGGCACATGCGGGCGGGTGAGGGCACGAGACCGACACCGGCCCGGCAGCGAGTCGTCCGACACACGCGCGGCATCCCGCATCCGAAACCCGCCCCCACGCGTCGTACCCGGCAGGCGACCAGCAGGGAGGCGTACGGGGTGGACGGGACGGCCGGGTTCGTCGAGGGGTTCGCGGAGATTCTCGCCGACGCCGGGGCCACCGGACGGCGGCTGACGCGCGAGGAGCTGGAGTCGCGGCGGGCGCTGGGGGCGCGCGCGGCGGAGGCCGGGGTGGCGTGGCGACCGCTCGTGCGGGCCTACCTGAGCGCGGGCCGGGAGCACCGGCCGGCCGGCGCCGACCTCGACGACGTCCTCGGCGTCCTGGAGCAGGCCGTCGACGCGTTCTCCGACGGGTACGAGCGGGCCCAGCGGCTCGTCGTGCGCAAAGAGGAGGCCGCCCGCCGGGAGTTCATCGACGACCTCCTCGCCGGCCACGGCGACCCGGGCCAACTCGCCGCCCGCTCCGAACGGTTCGGCCTGCGCCTCTCCCGCGCGCACGCCGTCGCGGTCGCGGCCGGGCCCGAGGCGTACGACGAGAGCGACCCCGTACCCCGGCAGGTGGCCGCCGAGTTGTTCACCCGCTTCGAGAACCGGCGCATCCTGTTCACCACCAAGGACGGCCGGATGGTGTGCGTCGCGCCCGGCGACCAGGAGGACGTCCTCGTCCACTTCGCGAAGCTCGTGCACGCGGCGACCGGCGGCGCCGGCCAGGTCGCCGTGGGGCGGACCCGTACGGGGGCGGTGGGCATCGGGCATTCGTACGAGGAGTCCCTCAACGCGCTCGACGTCGCCCAGCGCATGGGATTCGACGACCCGTTGCTGCGCGCCGCCGATCTCCTCGTCTTCCCCGTCCTCGCCCGCGACCGGCAGGCGCTGCTGGATCTCGTCCAGCACACGCTGGCCCCGCTGGAGCAGGCGCGCGGCGGGGCGCAGCCGCTCCTCGACACGCTCACGGCGTACTTCGACACGGGCTGCGTCGCCGCCGCTGCCGCGCGCGAACTCTCGCTGAGCGTACGGGCGTTGACGTACCGCCTCGAACGCGTCCACACCCTCACCGGCGTCGACCCCGCCGAACCCGCCCACCGCTACACCCTCCAGACCGCCGTCATCGGGGCGAGGTTGCTCAACTGGCCGTCCAGGCCGCTGAGCTGACCGCCGGATGGGAGAATTCCGGGGGCCCCGCGCGGAGTCGGGCGGGGCGGAGGAGGAGCGTCGGCATGATCGAGTGGAGCGACTTCGGCACGGGCGGCGTACGGCCCGTACCCCAACCGGTGGCCACGCCCCTGGTCTGGGCGGGCGCCTTCGCCGGCGCGCTCCTCCTGGTCGGCGTCCTCAACACGACCGTCGGCATGGACCGCCCGCACCTCGCCCTCCTCGCGCTCTCCGTCCTCGCCGCCGTCCTCGGCCTGTGCGCCCGCTTCACCGCCGCGCCGGGGACGGCCGCCCTGTGCTGGCTCTTCCTCAACGGCTTCGCGATCCCGCCCGCCGGGACGCTGACCTGGACGGTCTCCCGGGACGCCCTCTGGCTGGCCTGCCTGCTGGGCGCGGCGCTGGCGGGGACCGCGCTGGCCCGGGTGGTGGACGCGCGCGCGGCCTACCGGCGGGTCTCGGGGTGGGAGGAGTGAGGGGGGCCACCGGGAACCGGGACGCCCGGCACCCCGTGCAGCGGCTCGTCGCCCGCCTGTGGCGGCTCGTGCGAGGCTCCTGGCAGTGGCGGATCCTCTGGCTCGCCCACGCCAAGTTCATGGTCGGCGTCACGGGGGTCGTCCGCAACGACGAGGGGCAGGTGCTGCTGCTCAAGCACCGGCTGTGGCACCCGAAACACCCCTGGGGCCTGCCGACCGGCTGCGCGAACAAGGGCGAGGAGTTCCCGCTGACCGTCGTCCGGGAGGTCAAGGAGGAGACCGGCCTGGACGTCGTACCGGGCCGCCTCCTCAAGCTGACCAGCGGCTACAGGCTCCGCGTCGAGGTGGCGTACGAGGCCCGGCACACCGGCGGCACGCTGAAGATCGACCCGTTCGAGATCCTGGAGGCCCGCTGGTTCGACCCGGACGAGCTGCCTGCGGCGATGCAGGACTCCCACCGGGAGCTGATCAGGAGCACGGAGAAGGCGTGACCCCGGGGAGCGCCGTTTCACGTGAAACACAGCCATGGGGCGGGCGACGCGATCACGTCACCCGCCCCACAGCCCGGTTCGCTCAGCCGTGCTTCTTCCGCTGCCCCTGCCCCTCGCCCTGCGCGGCCTCCGCCTCGGCCTCCTTCGCCTGGACCTCGGGATCGAGGCCGGTGTTGTCGACCGACTTCAGCGCGCCCGGCGCAGGGACCTCGGTCGCGGCCGGGGGTTCGACCAGCCAGTCCGGGTTGGCCTGGCGGTCCCACCAGCGCCAGGCGGCGTACGCGCCCCCGGCGAGGACGCCGAGGACCGCGAGCCCCTTGACGGCGCGCCCGGCGCGGGCGCGGCGCCGGTTGGCGCGGACCAGGCGGTCGATCTGGGCCGGCGTCACCTGGCCGCGCAGGGCGGCCAGCGCGGCGGCGCCGCGAGCGGCGGCCTCGTCGCGGACGGGCCCCGCCGCGGCCACGGCGTGTTCGATGCGGGGACGCGAGTACTCGGCGGCCTGCCGCGCGGCGATCCGCGTACGGACCGCCGCCTCGTGCGCCGCGTGGTCGACCTTCGGCGGGACATGCGCCCGCGCCTGTTCGAGGCGCGGCGCGAGATGGGCGTCGTACTGGACGCGGGCCTGCTCGGCGGCCTGGGACATCTTCGGCGCGAGCCGTACCCGCGCCTCCTCGGCGGCCTGGGACACCTTGGGCGCGAGCCGTACCCGCGCCTCCTGCGCGTAGTGTGCGGCCCTCTCCTTCGCCGTGTCGGCGTAGGGCGCCACCACTTCCGCGGCGTGCAGGACGCTGTCCTTCGCCGAGCCGGTCGCGGCGCGCACGCTGTCGATGCGGGTCACGGGTTCCTCCTCCTCGGTGGCGTACGTTCTATCGGCTTTCCACCCAATTGGGGATCATGCCTGTTCCGGTGCGACCGGGCCTGCGGAGGCGGGCATACGGGTGCCGATCGGGCATGCCGTCGACGATGCCACGGAACCGGGCGTCGCGCAGGAGGGCGGCACGAGACGGGGAAAGGGCGGTCGTGCGAGGATCGGGGGGTTAAGAAGGCAGTCGACGAAAGGCACACCCGTGGCCGACACCATCGCCACCATCAAGACCAACCACGGCGACATCGTGATCAAGCTCTTCCCGAATCACGCCCCCAAGACGGTCGCGAACTTCGTCGAACTCGCCACCGGCGCGCGCGAGTGGGTCAACCCGACCACCGGCCAGAAGACCACGGACAAGCTGTACGACGGCACGGTCTTCCACCGCGTGATCGACGGCTTCATGATCCAGGGCGGCGACCCGCTGGGCAACGGCACCGGCGGCCCCGGCTACCGCTTCGAGGACGAGTTCCACCCGGAGCTGAAGTTCAACAAGCCGTACCTGCTCGCCATGGCCAACGCCGGCCCGGGCACCAACGGCTCGCAGTTCTTCATCACCGTCGGCCCCACCCCGCACCTGAACAACCGCCACACCATCTTCGGTGAGGTCATCCAGGGTGCCGAGGTCGTCGACAAGATCGCCAAGGTCGACACCGGCCGCAACGACCGCCCGGTCAGCGACGTCGTCATCGAGCGCGTCGCCGTCACCCAGGGCTGAGCCCGCCCCCCGGCCCTTCCGGGGAACCTTTCGCCCCGCTCGTCCGTGAAACAGGATGAGCGGGGCAAAGCATTGTGTACGACCTACCCGCGACCGACCCGCTCACGACGAGCTACGACGAGCCAGGGGGCCCAGTGGACCAGGCGCAAGGCGGCGGACGGCAGGAGGCGCCCGGCCTCCCCGGGTGTTACCGCCACCCCGACCGGGAGACCGGCGTGCGCTGCACCCGCTGCGAGCGGCCGATCTGCCCGGAGTGCATGGTCAGCGCGTCGGTGGGCTTCCAGTGCCCGGAGTGCGTGCGCAACGGCTCGGGTACGGGGCACGCGCCGGACGCGAACAGGCCGCGCACGATCGCCGGCGGCAGCGTCGCGGATGATCCCCGGCTGGTGACGAAGATCCTGCTCGGGATCATCGCCGTCGTCTTCCTCGCCCAGCAGCAGTTCGGGGACGGCTTCACCGACAGGTTCTTCCTGATCGGCCGCGTGATCGACCCTGTGATCAGCTGGACCGAGCTCCAGGGTGTCGCCGAGGGCCAGTGGTACCGCCTGCTGACCTCGATGTTCCTGCACGGCAGCATCATCCACATCCTCTCCAACGGGCTGAGCCTGTGGTGGATCGGTGGCCCGCTGGAGGCGGCCCTCGGCCGGGCCCGCTTCCTAGCGCTGTACTTCATCTCCGGGTTGGCCGGCTCAGCGCTCACATATCTCCTGGACGGCCCCGGCGACGCCTCCCTCGGCGCCTCCGGCGCGATCTTCGGCGTCTTCGGCGCCATGGCCGTCCTCATGCGCCGCCAGCGCTACGACATGCGCCCGATGATCGCCATCCTGGTGATCAACCTCATCATCACGTTCGGCTGGAACGGCATCGCCTGGCAGGCCCACGTCGGCGGTCTGGTCGCCGGTGTGATCATCGGCGCGGGGATGGTCTACGCGCCCCGCGACAAGCGCACGCTGGTCCAGTACGGCACCTGTGCACTGGTCCTCGCCGCAGTCGTGATCGTGACCCTCCTGAGGACCTCCGAGCTCACCTGAGCACAGAGTTGTCCACAGCGTGTAGCACATCCTGCGCACCCTGTGGAAGAACGGGTTCGCCCCCTGTCTCCGACCGGCGTTTCAGCAGGTCAGGCAGGGGGCGTACGCGTTTTCGAGGGGTTGTGGGTTCGTCGTACCGGCGTCAACGTCCTGGGAGTTATCCACAGATCGTCGTTCTTTTTCCCCACCATGTGGACAACGAGCCCTGGCCTGTGGATAACTCCCCGAACAGCCCTGGGGAAAACTCCGGTACTAGGCCCCGGACCCCGTCACTTCCACTGCGTCGAGACACCGAACCCGGCGGCGATGAACCCGAACCCGACCACGATGTTCCAGTTGCCCAACGCGTCGAGGGGGAGGTCCCCGTCGGTCACGTAGAAGAGGACGATCCAGGCCAGCCCGATGAGGAACAGCGCGAGCATGACCGGCGCCACCCACCCCCGGCTGGTCAGCTTGATCGCGGTCGCCTGCTTCGCCGCCGGCGGCGTGTAGTCGGCCTTCTTACGGATGCGTGACTTCGGCACGAGGGTCTCTCCTGCTGGCAAGGGGGACACGGAGCGCTCCCCCGGGCGTCGGTTAGCGTAGTGCTTCCACGGCGCCGAAGGAGATAACGGTACGTTGAGCAATTCTGCCGACTCCCCCGGGACGGGTTCAACGGGTTCCGCCCCCGGTCGTACCGTTCGTGTCCGTCCGGCCCGTCTCCTGACCGCCGGCGTCTTCGCTCTCGCGGGCCTGATCTTCTTCACCAGCTTCGACACGGCCAAGGGCACCGACATCCGCACGGACGCCTCGCTCCTCAAGCTCTCCGACCTCATCCAGGAGCGCAGCCGCAAGAACGGCGAGGTCGACGAGTCCAACGCGCGCCTGCGCGAACAGGTCGAGGAACTCGCCGCCTCCGACGCCGGACGCTCCACCACCGAGGACGAGAAACTCGCCGCGCTGGAGCACAGCGCCGGCACCCAGGAGATCAAGGGCAAGGCCCTCACGGTCACCCTCAACGACGCGCCTCCCAACGCCACCGCCAAGCTCCCCGGCTACCCCGCCCCCCAGCCCGACTACCTGGTCATCCACCAACAGGACCTCCAGGCCGTCGTCAACGCGCTCTGGCAGGGCGGCGCCCAGGGCATCAAGGTCATGGACCAGCGCCTCATCTCCACCAGCGCCGTCCGCTGCGTCGGCAACACCCTGATCCTCCAGGGCCGCGTCTACTCGCCCCCGTACAAGATCCAGGCGGTCGGCGACCCCAAGAAGCTCAAGGACGCCCTCGCCGCGTCCAAGGCGATCCAGAACTACATGGTGTACGTCGACGTCTACGGCCTCGGCTGGAAAGTCACCGACGACGGCACGGTGACGCTGCCCGGCTACTCGGGCACAGTGGATCTGCACTACGCAGAACCCGTGGAGTAGCCGGAGGGGCCCGTGTCCTTACGGGGGATCGTCAGGACCGTCAGCGAGCTGTGCGTCACCGTCGGCGCGGTGATCGTCCTCTTCGTCGTCTACGCCCTGTACTGGACCGGAGTCCGCGCCGACCACGACATGGCCGTCCAGGTCCGCGACCTCGAAACCCGCTGGAAGCAACCACGCGCGGCGGCACCGAAGAGCTACCCGGCGGGCCGGTCCTTCGCCGTCATGTACATCCCGAGGCTCGGTGCCACGTGGCACAAACCCGTCCTCCAGGGCACCGCCACCGCCACCCTCAGAAAAGGGCTCGGGCACTACGCGGACACCGCCGCCCTCGGCGGCATCGGCAACTTCGCCGTCGCCGGGCACCGGCGGACGTACGGAGATCCGTTCAAGGACTTCCCCGAGCTGCGCCGGGGTGACGCCGTCGTGGTCGGCGACGGGACGACCTGGTTCACGTATCGGATCGACAAAGGGCCCTACAAAACCGTCCCCACCGACGTTGAGGTGATCGACCCTGTGCCACGTAAGTCCGGGTACACGGCACCGGGCCGGTACCTCACGCTGACCACCTGCGATCCGGAGTGGGGCCACAGCCACCGGCTCGTCGTCTGGGCGCACCTGGAATCCACGACGCCTGTGGACGAAGGCAAGCCCCCGGCGCTGCGCCGTTAGTCTGGTGCGGTACGGCGTGAGTCTGGTGCCGTGGTACGACGGAAGGGACGGCATGTACGGCTGGATCTGGCGGCATCTGCCAGGCAATGCGTGGATCAAGGCACTGATCTCGATCGTGCTGGTCCTCGCTGTCGTCTACGTCCTCTTCCAGTACGTCTTCCCGTGGGCCGAACCGCTGCTTCCCTTCAACGATGTGACGGTGGACAACCAGTGAGCGCGCGCATTCTCGTCGTCGACAACTACGACAGCTTCGTCTTCAACCTGGTCCAGTACCTGTACCAGCTGGGCGCCGAGTGCGAGGTCCTGCGCAACGACGAGGTCTCCACGGCCCACGCGCAGGACGGCTTCGACGGCGTCCTCCTCTCGCCCGGACCGGGTACGCCCGAGGAGGCCGGCGTCTGCGTCGACATGGTCCGGCACTGCGCCGCGACCGGCGTCCCCGTCTTCGGGGTGTGCCTCGGCATGCAGTCCATGCAGGTCGCCTACGGCGGCGTCGTCGACCGCGCGCCCGAGCTGCTGCACGGCAAGACGTCCCTGGTCGAACACGAGGGCAAGGGCGTCTTCGCCGGCCTCCCCTCCCCCTTCACGGCGACCCGCTACCACTCCCTCGCCGCCATGCCTTCCACGGTCCCCGCCGAACTGGAGGTCACCGCGCGCACCCAGGACGGCATCATCATGGGCCTGCGCCACCGCGAACTCCCCGTCGAGGGCGTCCAGTTCCACCCCGAGTCCGTCCTCACCGAGCACGGCCACCGGATGCTCGCCAACTGGCTGGTGGAGTGCGGCTACACCGACGCCGTCACCAGATCGGCGGGCCTCGCGCCGGTCGTGGGCAGGGCCACCGCGTGACCGCCCTGCGCCCGGAGCGCGAGGAGACGTACGGGGCGGTCCCTCCGTACGACTCCGGGACCCCGTACGGCGGAGAGAGCTTCGACGCTCCCACCGCGACGGGGGGTTTCTACGAGGCCGGCGGCGCGGCGGGGGGTCCGTACGAGGCCGGGGGTGCCGTCGGTCCGGCCGGTGCTGTGCGGCCGGTCGACGAGGAGACCGTCGCCCTGCGGATACCCGAGCCGCCCCACGGCGGTGAGCCCATATCCGCGTCTGCGGGGACGGCGGCGGCACCCGGCTCTCTCGCTCCGCTCGGAGGGCGCGCGGCCCGCAGAAAGGCCGCCAAGGGCCGCCGCGGGCGTGTCGTCGCCGCACCGGCCGAGGAGTCCCTGCCCCTGTCGCAGGGTTCGCGCGCGGAGGGCTCGCGCCCGCTGTCCCGCGTCGAGGCCCGCCGCCAGGCCAAGGCCCGCAAGCCCAGCCCCGCCGTCCTCGCCAGCCGCGCGCTCGGCGAGATGTTCATCACCACCGGCGTCCTCATGCTCCTGTTCGTCGGCTACCAGCTCTGGTGGACCAACGTCCGCGCGCACGCGCAGGCCGGCAGCGAGGCCGACCAGCTCCAGAAGGACTGGGCCAGCGGCAAGGGCGCGCCCGGCACGTTCTCCGCCGGGCAGGGGTTCGCCCTCCTCCACATCCCCAAGCTCGACGTCGTCGTCCCCATCGCCGAGGGCGTCAGCAACAAGAAGGTCCTCGACAAGGGCATGGTCGGGCACTACGCCGAAGGCGCCCTCGCCACTCCGATGCCGGACGCGAAGACCGGCAACTTCGGGCTCGCCGGGCACCGCAACACCCACGGCGAACCGTTCCGCTACATCAACCGTTTGCAGCCCGGTGACGCGATCGTCGTAGAGACCCAGGACGAGTACTACGTCTACAAGATGGCCTCCATGCTGCCGGTCACCTCGCCCAGCAATACCAGCGTTCTCAAGGCCGTTCCGCCCGGATCCGGGTTCACCGAGCCCGGCCGCTACATCACCCTCACGACCTGTACCCCGGAGTTCACCAGTAAGTACAGGTTGATCGTCTGGGGCAAGATGGTCGAGGAACGGCCGCGCAGCAAGGGAAAGCCGGATGCGCTCGTCGAGTAGGGGCAGACAGACGTGACAGCGACGACCGACGGGACGACCACCCTGGACACCGGGTCCCCCGCGCCCCGCCGCAAGGGTGGGCGCCTCGCCACCGCCGTGAGCGTCCTCGGCGAACTCCTCATCACCGCCGGTCTCGTCCTCGGGCTCTTCGTCGCGTACTCCCTCTGGTGGACCAACGTCATCGCCGACCGCGAAGCCGCGAAACAGGGCGACAAGGTCCGCGACAACTGGTCCAAGCCGGCCGGTCCCGGCGCCCTCGACACGAAGGACGGCATCGGCTTCCTCCACGTCCCCGCGATGAAGAACGGCGAGGTCCTGGTCGAGAAGGGCACCTCCTCCGACGTCCTGAACGAAGGCGTCGCCGGCTACTACACCGACCCCGTCCAGGCGACCCTCCCGGGCGGCAGACAAGGCAACTTCACCCTCGCCGCCCACCGCGACGGCCACGGCGCCAAATTCCACAACATCGACAAACTGAAGAACGGCGACCCGATCGTCTTCGAGACCCGGGACACGTGGTTCATCTACAAGGTCTACTCCACCCTCCCCGAGACCTCGAAGTACAACGTCAAGGTCCTCTCCCAGATCCCCAAGGAATCGGGCACGGAGAAGGCGGGCCACTACATCACCCTCACGACCTGTACGCCGGTGTACACGAGCCGGTACCGGTACGTGGTGTGGGGGGAGCTGGTTCGGACGGAGAAGGTGGATGCGAAGAGGACGCCGCCGAAGGAGTTGAACTGAGCGCCTTTAAGGCGCTCAGTTCCTGTGGCCCTGTGGATAACTCGGCCGACTGAGGTCCTTTAAGGACCTCAGTCGTTCACACCGTGCTCATCACTCGCCGCAGCCTCGCCTTGTGCTGCCGGAGCCGCCTCTCGACGGCCTGTACGTCTGCTCGCAGTGACACCAACTCCTTGCGGTGTTCCCCTGACGTCTCGATCAGGGCGTTGAACATGGGGACGATTGTCTTGCTGAGGATGTGGACGATGCGCTCGTCGATGCGGTTGTCCACAAGCTGGTCGAGGGACTCGGAGAGCCTGTGGACAGAGTTATCCACAGGCTGGGAGCGGACCATGTACTCCATGTCGAGGAGATACACACGCACCTGACGTGCGGTTTCGCTGTCTCGGAGCAGCATGGCGACGTTGAGGACGGCTCGGCGGGGGAAGAGGGCGAGGGAGGCTGTGCGGGACCGGAGCCCACTGACTTCCTTGAAGGAAGTCAGTTCTGTACCTGTCAGAACCCGGTAGCCGTTGGCTCCGAGTTCCTGTCGGTGGTCGTGGACCAGAGAGGTGATGGCGGTCAGGCCCACCCCGAAGTACTCCGCCACCATCGCCGTAGTCACATGCACCCCGTCCGGCAGCAACGCCAGCACCTTCACCCGGTCCAGCACCTCCGTCCGCTCCGCCACGCTCTCCCGCAGCGACCTGGACTCCAACAGCACGGTTTCGTTGATCATGTCCTGCAAACGAGTGAACCGATCCGAAGACACGATCGACATACGAACAGATGAGCAACGAAGAACCCCGGCCCCCTCACGACGAGGGAACCGGGGTTTCGAGTGACCAGACGTCAGTCCTCCGTGCGGAACGCCGCCCCGTCGAACCCGCCGAAGAAACCTCCGCCGCCGTTGTTCCCACCGTTGTTGTTGCCGCTGTCGACGGTGCCGAGGTTGACGGTCTGGCCGGGTTGAACGGTCTGCCCGGGGCTGGGGTTGGACCCGAACACCCGGGAGTCGTCGTCCTGGGGCCCCTGGATGTTGCCGACCTGGAGCCCGGCGTTCTGGAGCGCCTCCTTGGCCTCCTTCAGGGTGAGCCCGACGAGGTTGGACGGCACCTGGGTCTGCCCCTGGCCGACGTTGATGTTGATCGTCGTGTCCTTGTCGACCTGCTGCCCGATCCCCGGGTTGGTCGAGACGACCTTGCCGTTCTGGTTCTGGTCCTGGACCTGGACGTTGGAGCAGGTACCGGCGGTCAGGTTGTTCTGCTCGATCCGCTTCTTGGCGTCGTCGCAGCTGAGCCCCGTGACGTCCGGAACGGTCTCCTTGGCCACCGCCTTCGCGACGGTCAGCGTGATCGTCGACCCCTTCTCGACCTCGGCGCCGAGCTTGGGGTCCTGCGCCAGAACCGTGCCCGCGTCCTCGGTGGACTCCTGGGTCACGGTCTTGACGGTGAACCCGTACTCGTTGCCCTCAAGCTTCTCCGTGGCCTTGTCCACGTCCTCGCCGAGAACACTGGGAACCGCCACCTTCGGCGCCCCCGTAGAGACGACGACCGCGATCGTCTCGCCCTTCTTGATGTTCCCGCCCGCCGCAGGGTTCTGCGAACAGACCTTGCCCGTCTCGGTGTTGTCGCAGGTCTTCTTCTCGACCGAGATCTTCAGGTCGGCGTTGTCCGCCTGTTGTCGGGCCTGCTGCTCCGTCAGATCGACGAGCGTCGGCACCGAGGTGGTGTCGTTGCTGACGCCGTCCCCATTGGTGACGTACCACCCGATGAGCACCGCCCCCACCAGCACCAGCACAGCCGCCAGCGCCAGCACGATCGTCGACGTGTTCGACTTCTTCTGCTGCCGCCGCCGAGCCGGCCGGTCGTCGTACCCGGCGAACCCCCCGTCATCGGGGTTCATCGGCGGCAACATGGTCGTCGCCCCCGCGTCGGACCGCAGCGCGGTGGTCGCCTGGTCGTCGCCGTAACCGCCGTAACCCACCGCGCCGAACGCGGCGGTGGCCTGGACCGGCTGGCCGTCGAGGCACGCCTCGATGTCGGCGCGCATCTGGTCGGCGGACTGGTAGCGGTAGTTGGGGTCCTTGACGAGCGCCTTGAGGACGATCGCGTCCATCTCCGGGGTGATCTCCGGATCGAAGACGGACGGCGGCTGCGGCTCCTCGCGGACGTGCTGGTAGGCGACGGCGACGGGGGAGTCACCGACGAAGGGAGGCCGTACGGTGAGCAGCTCGTACAACAGACATCCGGTCGAATAAAGATCCGACCGCGCGTCGACCTGCTCCCCCTTCGCCTGTTCCGGCGAGAGGTACTGGGCCGTGCCGATGACCGCGGAGGTCTGCGTCATCGTCATGCCGGAGTCGCCCATCGCGCGGGCGATGCCGAAGTCCATGACCTTGACCTGGCCGGTGCGCGTCAGCATGACGTTGGCCGGCTTGATGTCGCGGTGGACGATGCCGCTGCGGTGCGCGTACTCCAGGCCCTGGAGGATGCCGACGGTCATCTCCATCGAGCGCTCGGGCAGCAGCTTGCGCCCGGAGTGCAGGAGTTCGCGGAGGGTGGAGCCGTCGACGTACTCCATGACGATGTACGGGATCGAGACCCCGTCGAGGTAGTCCTCACCCGTGTCGTAGACCGCCACGATCGCGGGATGGTTGAGCGAGGCGGCCGACTGGGCCTCCCGGCGGAACCTGGCCTGGAAGGAAGGGTCGCGCGCGAGGTCCACGCGCAGCGTCTTCACCGCCACGGTGCGGCCAAGGCGGGTGTCATGCGCGAGGTAGACCTCCGCCATGCCACCACGGCCGAGCACCTGGCCCAGCTCGTACCGGCCGCCGAGGCGACGCGGCTCTTCCATAGCTTGTTACCAGCCCTCTCCGTCGGTCCCGACCGGGATACAGGTCCGGTCGGCGGCTGCCGTCCGGGGATACGCTACCCGGCCCGCTCTGTCTCACCTGGCCAAGCCTGTTACTCGATACAGGACCGGTATCGCAACGTGCACCGATGCGCGGATTACGTGAGCGGGGTCACTTCTTGTTGCCGATGACCGCCTGCATCACGGCCTTGGCCACCGGCGCGGCGAGGCCGCCGCCGGTGATGTCGTCGCGGATGGCGGACCCGTCCTCGACGACGACGGCCACGGCCACCGGCGCGGAGCCGTCGGACAGCTTGGCGTAGGAGATGAACCAGGCGTACGGCTTCTCGCTGTTGTTGAGGCCGTGCTGGGCGGTACCGGTCTTGCCGCCGACGGTGACGCCGTCGATCTGCGCGTTCTTCCCGGTACCCGTCTTGACCACCGTCTCCATCATCTGCTGCACCTTCTGCGCGGTGGCGGACGAGACGGCCTGGGAGAGCTCCTTGGGCTCGGTGGTCTCCAGGGTGTCGAGGTTGGGGGACTTGAGGGAGTCCACCATGTACGGCTTCATCAGCTTGCCGTCGTTGGCGATGGCCGCGGCGACCATGGCCATCTGGAGGGGGGTGGCCCGGTTGGAGCCCTGCCCGATGCCGTCGAGGGCGTTCTGCGGCCGGTTGTCCTCGGGGTAGACGGACTCGGCGGCGCGGACGGGGACGTCCAGCTTGCTCTCGTTGAAGCCGAACTTCGTGGCCTGCTCGATCATCTTCTTGTTGCCGACGTTGTCGGACATCTTCGCGAAGACGGTGTTGCAGGAGACCTCCAGCGCGAACCGCAGGTTGGCGTTCTCGCAGCCGCTGTGCTCGTTGCCGAGGTCGGTCGCGGACTGCGGCAGCCGGTACGGGTCCGGGGTGTCGGTCTTGTCGTCGATCCCGGAGACGATCCCGTTCTCCAGCGCCGCGGCGGCCGTCACGACCTTGAACGTCGACCCCGGCGGGTACGTCTCGCGCAGTGCCCGGTTCAGCATCGGGTCGTCGGGGTCGTTCTTCTTCTGTACGGCGTTCCACGCCTCGCCGTCGGCCTTGGACTGCCCGGCGAACTTGGAGGGGTCGTACGAGGGGGTCGAGACCAGCGCGAGGATCTTGCCGGTGGTCGGGTCGATCGCGGCGACCGCGCCCTTCTTGTTCCCGAGCCCGTCGTACGCGGCCTTCTGCGCGGCGGCGTTGAGGGTGGTGACGACGCTGCCGCCGGCGCGCTGCTTGCCGGTGAGCATGTCGAGGGTGTTGCGGAAGAAGAGGCGGTCGTCGGTGCCCGAGAGGATGCCGTCCTCCAGGTTCTCCAGGAAGTTGGAGCCGAAGGCCTGCGAGGAGAACCCGGTGACCGGCGCCCACATGGGGCCGTCCTTCCAGGTCCGCTTGTACTTGTAGTCCCCGGTGGTCTCGACGGAGCCGGTGATCGCCTTGCCGCCCACGATGATGTCGCCGCGCGGGATCGAGTACCGGGTGATCGGCACCCGGCGGTTCTTGTCGTCGGTGGCCAGCTCGTTCGCCTTGACGTACTGGAGCCAGTTGCCCCGCACCAGCAGGGCGAGGATCAGCAGACCGCAGAAGATCGCGACGCGGCGCAGGGGCTTGTTCATGAGGGTCGGACCACCTGGGTCATCTCGGCGTCGGGGTTCGAGGCGGGGGCCGGGGCCGGGCGGCGGGCGGTGTCGCTGATGCGGATGAGGATGCCGATGAGCGCCCAGTTGGCGATGACGGAGGAACCGCCGTACGCGAGGAACGGCATGGTCATACCGGTCAGCGGGATGAGGCCCATGACACCGCCGGCGACGACGAACACCTGGAGGGCGAACGCGCCGGACAGGCCGATGGCGAGGAGCTTGCCGAAGGGGTCGCGCGCGGCGAGGGCGGTGCGGATGCCGCGTTCGACGATCAGGCCGTACAGCAGGAGCAGGGCCATGAGGCCGGCGAGGCCGAGTTCCTCGCCGAAGGTGGCGAGGATGAAGTCGGAGTTCGCGGCGAACTTGATCAGCTCGGAGTGGCCCTGGCCCCAGCCGGTGCCGAGGGTGCCGCCGGAGCCGAAGGCCCACAGCGCCTGCATGGCCTGCTCGGAGTGGCCGATGACGCCCTGCTGGGAGAGCTTGTACTCGCCCATCGGGTTCTGCCACGCCTCGACGCGCTGCTGGACGTGCGACTCGAAGCTCGCGACGGCGACCGCGCCGACCGCCGACATCAGCAGGCCGAAGACGATCCAGCTGGTCCGCTCGGTCGCGACGTACAGCATGATCACGAACATGCCGAAGAACAGCAGCGAGGTACCGAGGTCGGTCTCGAAGACCAGGATCAGGATCGACAGGAACCAGACGACGAGGATCGGTCCGAGGTCGCGCCCGCGCGGCAGGTAGAGGCCGAGGAAGCGGCGGCTGGCGAGGGCCAGCGCGTCCCGCTTCACCATCAGGTACCCGGCGAAGAAGACCGCGAGCACGATCTTCGCGAACTCACCGGGCTGGATGGAGAACCCGGCGACCGAGATCCAGATCTTCGCGCCGTAGATGTTCTGCCCGAGCCCGGGGACCAGCGGCAGCAGCAGCAGGAAGATCGCGCCGGCCATGGAGATGTAGGTGTAGCGCTGGAGGACGCGGTGGTCCTTCAGGAAGATCAGGACGACGATGAAGAGCGCGATGCCCATCGCCGTGTACATGAGCTGCCGGGGCGAGGCGTTGCCCGCCTGCTCGGCCGCCTGGAGGTACTTCGACTGGTCGAGCCGCCAGATGGCGACCAGCCCGAGCCCGTTGAGCAGCGTCGCCAGCGGCAGCAGGAGCGGGTCGGCGTAGGGCGCGAACTTCCGTACGACGAGATGGGCGATACCGGCCAGCAGACCGAGCCCCAGGCCGTAGGCGAGCAGCCCGGCGGGGACCTGCTCGTTGATGGCGAGGCCTACGTTGGCGTAGGCGAACACCGGGATGAGGACGGCGAACACCAGCAGTCCCAGCTCGGTGTTGCGTCTGCTCGGCGCGCCGATGGCACCGATCGTGGACGTGTGGTGCGTCGGTGTGTTGGTAGTACTGCTCATCGTGTGACGGGGCCTCTCACGGCTTGCCTCTTGCTTGCCTCACGGCTCGCTACTGCTTGCCGCACAGCGAGACGACCTGCTCCTCCTCCTGAGAGAGAGACGGCCCGGGGCTCGGGGTGGCCGACGGGCTGGCCGCCGGGGACGGGGACGCGTTCGGGCCCGGGCTCTGCGTACCCGTCGTGGCCGACGGGCTCGGCGAGGGCTTGGACGCGGACGACGAGGATCCGGTTCCCGAACTCCCGTCCTGCGCCTGCTTCTTGCACGCGGACGCCTGGATCGACAGCTCGTCGAGCTTCTTCTGGGCGCCCTTCAGGCTGGACGCCGGGATCGTCTCCTCGACCTGCTTCTGCTGGTACTGCGGGAGGTACTTGAGTTCGATCTCGGGGTGGTCCTTCTCGATCTTCGAGAGCGAGACCCAGGCGAGGTCCTGGCTGATCCCCCGGTACAGCGCGAGGTGCTCGCCCTTGGCGCCGACGTAGTACTGCGTCTGCGTCCACCGCCAGCCGCCGTACAGACCGGCGCCGACGACCGCGAGGGTGAGCGCGCTGTACAGGGAGACCTTGAGCCACTTGCGGCTCTTGCGGGGTTTGACGAAGTCGTCCTCGGAGTAGTCGCCGAAGCCGTCCGTGGAGATGAAACCGGTCACGTCCCCCGAACCGGGGGGCCCGAACTCGCCGCCGCCGGGGTTCGCGCGGTGCCGTCCGAGGCTCGCGGCGCGGCCGGCGGGGGTCTGCATGATGCCGTTGTCGTGCGGCAGCTGGAGCTGGTTCTCGGCGACCGCGCCGACCACCACGGGGGTGTCGTACAGCTGGCTCGCGAGGGTGTCGCCGGTGTCGAGGTCGAGGACGTCCGCGACGATCACGGTGATGTTGTCGGGGCCGCCGCCGCGCAGGGCGAGCTGGATGAGGTCCTGGACCGTCTCCTGGGGGCCCTGGTAGCTGGCCAGGGTCTCTTCGAGGGTCTGGTGGGAGACGACGCCGGAGAGGCCGTCGGAGCAGATCAGATACCGGTCGCCCGCCCTGACCTCGCGGATCGAGAGGTCGGGCTCGACGTGCTCGGCGGAGCCGAGGGCGCGCATCAGCAGGGAGCGCTGCGGGTGGGTCGTCGCCTCCTCCTCGGTGATCCGGCCCTCGTCGACGAGGCGCTGCACCCAGGTGTGGTCCTGCGTGATCTGCGTGAGGACGCCGTCGCGCAGCAGGTAGGCGCGCGAGTCGCCGACGTGGACGAGGCCGAGGCGCTGGCCCGTCCACAGCAGGGCGGTCAGGGTCGTCCCCATGCCTTCGAGCTGGGGGTCCTCGTCGACCAGCGAGCGCAGCTGGTCGTTGGCCCGCTGCACGGCCGTACCGAGGCTGGTGAGGACGTCGGAGCCGGGGATGTCCTCGTCGAGCGCGACGATCGTGGAGATGGCCTCGGAGGAGGCGACCTCGCCGGCGGCGGCGCCGCCCATGCCGTCCGCGATGGCGAGCAGGCGGGGCCCGGCGTATCCGGAGTCCTCGTTGCCCTCGCGGATCATGCCCTTGTGCGATCCGGCGGCGAAACGCAGGGAGAGACTCATGCGCACCTCACCCGTCGGCTCCGGGTACAGCCGGTCGTGTCGAGCCACACTGCCCACCCTCCGGTCGGGAGCTCGCTCCGCTCGCGCTCATTCATGATGCAGCACTACTTCCGCAGCTCGATGACGGTCTTGCCGATGCGGATCGGGGCGCCCAGCGGGATCGGTGTGGGGGTCGTCAGCCGCGTTCGGTCGAGGTACGTGCCGTTGGTGGAGTTGAGGTCCTCGACGATCCAGTTGCCGTCGCGGTCCGGGTAGATCCTGGCATGGCGGCTGGAGGCGTAGTCGTCGTCCAGCACGATCGTCGAGTCGTGCGCCCGGCCCAGCGTGATGGTCTGGCCCTGGAGCGCGACGGTCGTGCCGGTGAGGGTGCCCTCGGAGACGACCAGCTTGGTGGGGGCGTTGCGGCCCCGGCGGCCCCCGGAGGCGGGCTGCTGGCGCTGCTGCGGGGGCGTGGCGGCGGCCTGCTGCTGCCGCCGGCCCTGCTGCGCGTTCTGGTCGGCGCCGCGCCGGGAGCGCTGCGAGCCGCGCTGGGTGACGCGCGTACCGAACAGGTCGCTGCGGATGACCTGCACGGCCACGATCACGAACAGCCACAGTACGGCCAGGAAACCCAGCCGCATGACCGTGAGGGTCAGCTCTGACATTGCCCCCGCTTCACCCTTCGGCTTGCCTATAGATAACGGTGGTGCTGCCCACGACGATCCGCGAGCCGTCGCGGAGCGTAGCGCGGGTGGTGTGCTGTCCGTCCACCACGATGCCGTTCGTGGACCCGAGGTCCTGGACGGTCGAGGGCGAACCGGTACGGATCTCGCAGTGCCTGCGCGAGACGCCCGGGTCGTCGATGCGCACGTCGGCGTCGGTGGAGCGGCCCAGCACCAGGGTGGGGCCGTTGATCTGGTGGCGGGCGCCGTTGATCTCGACCCAGTGCCGGGTGCGGGAGCCGGGGGCGGGGGCACCGGCCAGGCCGCCGCCCTGTGCCGCGGGCGGATAGCCGTAGCCGGGGCGGCCCGCGGGAGCGCCGGGGGGCGGTGCGGCCGGCATCGGCGGTGCGCCGTACGGGGCCGGGGCGGCCGGCCTGCCGCCGGGGGACTGCTGGTCGGTCGAGCCGGAGAGGGTGCGGCTGCGGACCCGGTACAGGCCGGTGTCCAGGTCGTCCGCCTTCTCCAGGTTGACCTTGATCGGTCCCATGAAGGTGTAGCGCTGCTGCTTCGCGTAGTCCCGCACCATCCCGGCCAGTTCGTCACCGAGCTGTCCGGAGTAGGGGCTGAGGCGCTCGTAGTCGGGCGTGCTCAGCTCGACGATGAAGTCGTTGGGGACGACGGTCCGGTCCCGGTTCCAGATCTGGGCGTTGTTGTCGCATTCGCGCTGGAGCGCGCCGGCGATCTCCACGGGCTGGACCTCGGACTTGAAGACCTTGGCGAAGGTGCCGTTGACCAGCCCTTCCAGGCGTTGTTCGAACTTCTTCAGAACTCCCATGGGGCACCTCCTCCGTCGTGACGGCTCGGTCGTTGTCGCTGTGGGCCGTGCTGTTCGAACGTCTCGTGCTGTTGCTCGTACTGCTTACTGATCGTATCCACGCGGCGGTGAAACAGCCGGTTCCCCTTTCGCGCCGTGCTGCCGAGGATCGTAGAGGCGCTCACGGACCAGTGTCCCGCACCCGACCGCGCACCTGCTCCGGCTTCCCGGGAGACGAGGGGACACCGGTACGAGGTTGATACGTGTCACTCACCGGGGCGGGACGGTGGGTACCCCTGTGTGACAAGTGAGGTGAAGAGGCCGGATCCCCCGTGGTAATGTTTTCCACGTCGGAAGGGGCCAGCCCGAAAGGGCCTGAAGCCGGAAGACACACCCAATGCGCGGGTGGCGGAATAGGCAGACGCGCTGGATTCAGGTTCCAGTGCCCGCAAGGGCGTGGGGGTTCAACTCCCCCCTCGCGCACAGCGAGAACCCCCCAGGTCATCGACCTGGGGGGTTTCTTCATGCCCGGGTCTCGGCTGGGTGCGGTGTGATGTTCGCCCTGGTGTGAGGTGTCTCTCACCAGGGCGCGGAGGCGGGTGTCAGGGGGTCTGGCCCTCGTTGCGCGGGGTGCGGATCCACTCGTTGCCGCCCAGGGGGTAGTCCCAGATGTCCCGGCCGTCGTCGGCGCTCGTGCGGAACGGGGTGCCCGCGTCGCTGATGCGCACGGTGCCGGTGCGTGAGCCGCTCGACCAGTCCAGGGTGAGGTCCCAGCGGACGTCGTGGGCGGTCGTCGTCGCTTTGACGTAGAAGACCTCCGGGTCCGATTCGCTGATCTTGTACGGGAAGTCGCGCTGGCCGCCCCGCACCGTCACCGCCGGGCTGCCCTGGTCCAGGTCGACCGCGAACGACTTCGTCTCCACGTTGCCGCCGCAGCCCGAGCCCATGCCGTACACGTTCCACGCGAGGGGGGCGTGCTTGGTCAGGATGCGGACGTGCAGGGCCTCCAGGACGACCGTCTCGCTGCCCGTGCCCTGGAGGGTCAGGCCGATCACCTGCTGGTTCGCGGAGACGGCGCCGTTCGCCGACACGAAGCGGGGGGCGTCGGGTTCCGTCGCGGGCGGGCCCATCTGCGCGGGTTCGCTGTCCACGAGGAACTCCTGGCTGCACGGGGACTCGTAGACGTACGGGCGGACGCGGACCGTCAGGGGGGCGCCGGTGGGCTCGGGGGCGGGGGACGAGGTCTTCGCCGACGCCAAGGGGGAGGGCGTCGAGGGGGACGCGGAGGGGGTGCCCGAGGTGCTGGGGGACGGGGTGGGGGAGGGGTTCGGCGAGGTGGCGGCGGTGGTGGGGGTGGTGCGGCCGGCCGTCCTCCCGCCCGGGGAGGCTTCGCCCGGGCGGTTCGCGACGAGGGCGGCGGCGGTGAGGGCGGTGGCCAGGGCCGCCGCGGCGAGGAGGACGGCTTTGCGGGGGAGCTTGCGGGAGGGGGGCGGGTTCTCGAGGGTGTCGGGGGCTTCGGCGGGGGCGGGGGCGGGAGCGGTGGGCTGTGGGGGCTTGGCCCAGCTCGGGGTGGTGGGCTCGGGGTGCGGGGACTTCTCGGGCTGCTCGGTGCTCCCGGGCTCGGGCTTCTCCGGGCTCGCGGCCTCCGTGTCGTCCGTCGCCGGTGCTGCCTCGCCGGGGGCGTACGGGGCCGGGGTCTCCTTCGTACGGCGTCTGCGGGCCGTGTCCGCGAGGATCCAGTGGCGGTGGAGGTCGACGAGTTCCTCGGGGGTCGCGCGGCAGGCTCGGGCGAGGCGTTCGACGGGGGCGTACTCCGGGGGTACGGCGGTGCCGTTGCAGTAGCGGTGGAGGGTCGACGTACTCATGTGGAGGCGCTTGGCGAGGGTGCCGTAGCTGAGTCCTGAACGGTCCTTGAGGGCGCGGAGCATCGCCGCGAATTCCTCGATGTCGTCGGCCCCCACCGTCGCTGACACCTGTCGCTCCCTCTTCCCGTGCTCTTCCCGTGTCCCGTTCGCGCGTTCCAGGCGGACCGCGTTTCCCCTGGTGAGGGTGTGTTTTTCCGTTCCGGCGTGCCGAACTGGGCGCTGGGCGTGGCGGTTGGGACGGATCACCCCACAAGCTCGGGTCATCCAAGCACCACACCGACCCGAACGACTAAGGGGCAGCTCAGCCATGTCCGGTTTCCGTACCTCCCGTACCCGTCGTGTCCGTCTCGTGAGCGCCGCGGCGGGCGTCGTGATCGCCGCGTTGTCGATGACCGCCTGCAAGGACGGGACGGGGGTCGCTGTCACCGGGGCGCCGGTGCCGGCGTCCTCCTCGGACACGCCGTCCGCTTCCGCTCCGGCCTCGGGGGCGGGTTCCGCTTCGGGCGGGGCCGGTGCGTCCGGGGCATCCACGTCGACGGGGGGTTCTTCGGGTGGTTCTTCGGCCGGTTCTTCGGCCGGCAAGGGCTCCTCGGTTTCCGCGGGCACCTCCGGGGGTACGGCCGCGTCCGGCTCCGCCGGCGGGTCGTCGGCCGGGAAGTCCACGGGCAAGGCGGCCTCGCCCGTCACCTGCGAGGGGTCCAACACCAAGACCGTCGCCTCGCCCGTCAACCGGCCCGTCAACCACATGCTGCTGACCGTCACCAACACCGGCAGCAAGCCGTGCTTCCTGTACTACTACCCGGCCGTCGCCTTCGCCGGCG
This sequence comes from Streptomyces niveiscabiei, assembly GCF_033794345.1. Taxonomy (NCBI): domain Bacteria; kingdom Bacillati; phylum Actinomycetota; class Actinomycetes; order Kitasatosporales; family Streptomycetaceae; genus Streptomyces; species Streptomyces niveiscabiei. Next base: position 3,821 of record NZ_JARAYJ010000053.1, on the reverse strand, counting down.
CGCAGTCCGCGCCGCCGGTCATCGAGGACTCGCAGCCGCAGGCCGTCGTCACGCTCGAACCGGGGCAGTCCGGGTACGCGGGCGTCACGCTCTCGGCGACCGACGGCAGCGCCTCGGGCGGCCGTACGGTGAAGTCGCTGGACGTGTACTTCTACGGCCGTGACCTGGACGGCGGCAGCGTCGGCACCGGCGCCAGGCCGAAGCTGCCCGCCGGGGGCGTCTACATCGACGACTCCCTCAAGGTGACGTACTGGCAGCAGGACATGGACGACGCCCTGATGTGGTGAACGGATCTTGCGGGCCGCTAAGTTGGCCCGCATGGTGCAGGGGGCGGGGAGCGTGGCGCGGCGTCGGCACGCGGCGGCGAAGAAGCAGGCGGGGGTCGGGCGTTCGTCCGTCCTGATGGCGCTGGGGACGGTCGTGTCGCGGGCGACGGGGCTGATCCGGCAGGTGCTCCAGGCGGCGGCGCTCGGCACGGGGCTGCTGGCCAGTACGTACAACACGGCCAACACCGTGCCGACCAGCCTCTACACGCTGCTGATCGGGGGTGCGCTGAACGCCGTCCTCGTTCCCCAGCTGGTGCGGGCGCGGGCCACCGACGCGGATGGGGGGCGCGCCTACGAGCAGCGGCTCGTCACGCTCGTTGTGACCGTCCTCGCGGTCGGTACGGTGGCGGCGGTCTGGGCGGCGCCGGAGATCGTGTCCCTCTATATGCGGGACACCCCCTCTCAGCACGCCGCCTTCGAACTGACCGTCACTTTCGCCCGGTTCCTGTTGCCGCAGATCTTTTTCTACGGGGTGTTCGGGATGTACGGGCAGGTCCTCAACGCGCGGGAGAAGTTCGGCGCGATGATGTGGACTCCGGTGCTCAACAATTTCGTGCTCATCGGGATGTTCGGGTGTTATCTCGGGTTCATGACCGTGCCCGACCGGGTGCAGGACATCACGGATACGCAGGTGCGGCTGCTGGGGATCGGCACCACCGCCGGGATCGTCGTCCAGGCGCTCGCGCTGATTCCTTTCGCCCGGGCCGCCGGGTTCCGGTTCCGGCCCCGGTTCGACTGGAAGGGGACGGGGCTCGGGGGGAGTGTTCACGCGGCCAAGTGGACTTTGCTGTTCGTCCTCGCCAATCAGGTCTCCCTGACCGTCGTCACGAATTACGCGAACGCCGCTGACAATGCTCTCCCTAAGGGTGGCGTGGGGTATTCCTCCTACACCTACGCCCAGACCATCTGGATGCTTCCCCAGTCCATCGTCACCGTCTCGCTGGTGACCGCTCTGCTGCCCCGGATGAGCAGGGCCGTCGCCGAGGGGCGGCTCGGGGATCTGCGGGCCGATATCTCACGGGCGTTGCGGGTGAGCGGGGTGGTGATCGTGCCGGCCGCTTTCGTCTTTCTGGCGCTCGGGCCGCAGATCGCCACGGTGGTTTTTCAGCATGGTGCCGCCGGCGCGAATTCTGTTCGGCCGCTGGGGGAGATGTTGCAGGCGTTCGGGCTGGGGTTGATTCCGTTTTCCGCGCAGTATCTGCTGCTGCGGGGGTTCTATGCCTTCGAGGACACCCGGACGCCGTTCTTCATGACGTGCTGGGTCGTGGTCGTGAATATCGCGCTGGCGAGTCTGTGCCATGTTCTGCTGCCGGCTCGGTGGGCTGTGGTGGGGATGGCCGGGGGGTACACCTTGTCGTATTTCGCCGGGTTGCTGATCACCGTGCGGGCGTTGCGGAAGCGGGTCGGGGGGCGGTTGGATTCCGGGGAGGTGCGGCGGTCGTACACGAAGGTGGTGTTCGCGGCGGGGGTTGGTGCGGGGGCTGGGTGGTGGGTGGCTCGGGTGTGTGAATCGGCTTTGGGTGGTGGGGTGTTGGGGGCTGGGGGTGCGTTGGCCGCGGGGGTTGTGGTGGTGGGGGTGGTGTTTCTCGGGGTGGCTCGGGTGGTGGGGGTGGGGGAGTTGGGGAGGGTGCCGGGGTTCAGGTGAGGGGTGGGTTCAGGTGAGGGGTGGGGCGCGGGTGGGTGGCGGAGTTGTCCGCGAGTCGGGAGTTATCCACAGGGTGTGACGGGTTTCGTCGCATGGCTGTACGGTCGGGGCGAGTTGATGTTCGTGCGGTGGTGCACGGGGGAGGCGGTCGGTCGTGAGCGGGGTTCGGATTCCTCGGGTGGCGGGGTTCGCGGAGTGGAACGGGGCGTCGGGCGAGGCGCCCAAGGAGGTCGGGAAGGGGCTGCGGCGGGCGGTGCCGCGCAGTGCGCACGCCGGGTTCGAGGTGGACGGGGCCCGGCCCGAGGTCGTCGCCGTCGTGGAGGAGTCGAACCGGGGCCGCATCGCCGAGCTGACGCCGATAAGGGTGGGGCGGATGGCGGCCTCGCCGTTCGCGTTCCTGCGGGGCTCGGCGGGACTCATGGCGTACGACCTGGCGCGCACGCCGGCGACGAGGATCCCGGCCCAGATCTGTGGCGACGCGCACGCCGCGAACTTCGGTCTGTACGGCGACGCCCGGGGGCGCCTGGTCATCGACCTCAACGACTTCGACGAGACGGTGACCGGGCCGTGGGAGTGGGACCTCAAGCGCCTCGCCGCGTCCCTGGTCCTCGCGGGCCGGGAGGCCGGTGCCACCGAGGACACCTGCCGTGAGGCCGCGCACGGCACGGTCGGCGCCTACCGGCGCACGATGCGGCTGCTGGCCAAGCTGCCCGTCCTGGACGCGTGGAACGCCATCGCCGACGAGGAGCTGGTCTCCCACAGCGACGCCCGCGATCTGGTGGGCACGCTGGAGCGGGTCTCGCAGAAGGCCCGCGCCAACACGAGCGGACGCTTCGCGGCGAAGTCGACGGAGCCCACCGAGCACGGCGGACGCCGCTTCGTGGACGCGCCGCCCGTCCTGCGCCGCGTCCCGGACGAGGAGGCGTCGGCGGTCGTCGCCGCCCTGGAGTCCTACGTCACGACCCTCTCCGAGGACCGCCTCCCCCTGCTGGCCCGCCACTCGATCCACGACGTCGCGTTCCGTATCGTCGGCACGGGCAGCGTGGGCACGCGCTCGTACGTGGTCCTCCTTCTCGACCACCGCGGCGAGCCCCTGATCCTCCAGGTGAAGGAGGCCCGCCCCTCCGCGCTGGTCCCCCACCTGGTGGCCGCGGGCTTCCCCGTCGACCCCGTCGACCACGAGGGGCGCCGGGTCGTCCTCGGCCAGAAGCGCATGCAGGTGGTCAGCGACATCCTCCTCGGCTGGACCACCGTCTCCGGACTCCCCTTCCAGGTACGCCAGTTCCGCAACCGCAAGGGCAGCGTCGACCCCGCCGCCCTCGCCCCCGACCAGCTCGACGACTACGCCCGCATGACCGGCGCCCTCCTCGCCCGAGCCCACGCCCACAGCACCGACCCCCGCCTGATCGCCGGCTACTGCGGCAAGAGCGAGGAACTGGACGAGGCCATCGCGGACTTCGCGGTGTCGTACGCGAACCGCACAGAGGCGGACCACGAGGCACTGGCGACGGCGGTACGGGAGGGAAGGGTGGAGGCGGAGATGGGGGTGTGAGCGACGACCCCACCCCCTGCCGTAGCTGAGGGCAGTAGTGCCGCACCCCCACCCACTCGCACCCGCTCTCCCCTCTGCCGTGGCTCCGGGCAGTCGCCCCGCACCCCCACCCACCCGCACCCGCTCCACTCCGCCTCACCCAGCTGCGGGCAGCCGCCCCGCCCCCCCGCTCGCCCGCACCCGCCCCACCCAGCCCGCGTAGCTGCGGGCAGTCGTGCCTCCCCCAGTGCCCGAAAGGCCTGGGAGGTACCCCCATGGGGCGGCACGGGTGGGCTGGGGGTCCCCCCTGCTCGAAGAG
>NZ_JARAYJ010000052.1:0-49613 GCF_033794345.1 Streptomyces niveiscabiei | reverse complement strand
CGCCGAGCGGGCGACGACCGAACCAACGAACCTGAACACCCGTCAACCCCTCCTGACCAGCTGATCAACATCTCTCGCGCAGCGGGGGAACCTCAGAGTTGAAGGCGGAATGAAACCACCGTGTGACGTGCGACATATTCAGTTGACCGCGTGAAGTGAGGATGTCTTTACTTTCCGTACCTTTACATGATCCATACAAGGGGGGGCTCGGTGAGGGTGGAGCAAGGCACAGGTGTGTCTGCGTCCGCGAGACGAAGAACGCGGGGGGCGTTGCTGGGAGGTGTGGCGGCTTCTCTGATGCTGTCGCTGCTGCCTGTACTTCCAGCGGCGATGGCAACAGCGGCGTCGGTATCCGGAGAGGCAGGGCCGGAGTCGGCTTCGGCTCGGGCCCAGGCGTCGGGTGAGTCGGTCGAAGTGACATCGGAGCGCACCGAATACACCACGACGACGGCGAACCCTGACGGTACGTTCACGCTGACGCAGTCCACAGCGCCGCAGCGCGCTAGAGCGGCTGATGGCGGGTGGCGTGACGTGGACTCCACCCTGGAGCGTCGTGCGGACGGCAGCATCGGGCCGAAGGCTGCTGTCGTGGACCTGCGCTTCTCCGATGGCGGGGACGGCGACGGCATCATTCATCTGGGTGGCAGAAGCGGTTCACTCACGCTCGATTGGCCAACGGCTCTGCCCGTGCCGACGTTGTCGGAGGACACCGCCACATACTCCGAGGTGTTCGACGGCGTTGACCTGCAACTGACGGCGACCCCTGAGGGGTATCGCGAGGTACTGGTCGTCAAGACGGCTGAGGCAGCCACGAATCCGGCGCTGGCACAGATCAAACTGGATGTGCACGCGGATGGCCTGCGAGTGGTCGCGGGTGCGGGTGGCGGTATCAGCGCCTTGGACGAGAACGGCAACGCCATCTTCAAGGGGCCTGCGGGGCTGATGTGGGACTCTGCCGGCGCATCGGCTTCGTCGGCAAGTCCGCAGATGGTGACCACGAAGACCGTTGGATCAGTGTCTTCGTCACAGGCCACGTCGGTCGAGGAAGTGGGAGAGCAACCGGAGGACAAGGGTGTCGCCCCGTCCAAGGGTGATGCCAGTGCGGTTCTTCCGGTCCAGGTGCATGACGGCGCGGTCTCCGTCGCTCCCGACCTCGGCCTGTTGCGCGGTACGAGCACGGTCTATCCGGTCTACATCGACCCGCCCCTGGGCCTGGGTTACTCGGAACGCACGGTGCTGTCCTCCGACGGCGACCGGTTCTGGCAGTTCAACGGTGAGTACGGCGTGGGCCACTGCGGCAGCGCGGACGGCTACTACTGCGGCAACAACTACACCAACCGCATGTACTACGAGTTCGCGCCGACGAAGCTGGCGGGCAAGAAGATCCTCGACGCCACCTTCCGCGCGTACGAGACATGGTCGTTCAACTGTGACGCGCACTGGGTGGATCTGGTCCGCACGGACAACATCTCCGAGGCAACCCGCTGGCCAGGACCGACGCAGCGCGACTGGATGGGCGACCGTTACGTCTCCAACGGGCGAGGGGATCTGTGCAGTCCGTCGCAGCCCAAATCCTGGGTGGAGTTCAACGACAATCCGGCTGAGCCGGACGAGAACCTGACGCCCGCGGTGCAGGCGTTGGCGGACGGCAGGATCGCTCGCCTGACGCTGATGCTCCGGGCAAAGGACGAGGGCGATCCGCGTGCGTGGAAGCGCTTCAACCAGAACGCCGAGTTGCAGATCCAGTACGTTCCCAAGCCCGGGGTCCCCACTCAGGTTGGTGTGATCCCCGGCGACGGAACGACCGCGTACTGCGAGCCCGAGGCCAAGCCCACGATCGTCACACGGGCGGACCCGATCGTGCAGGCGGCAGTCCAGACACAGGTGCAGCCGGCGTCCGGTGAGTACCAGGGTGCGCTGCGTTCCTTCCTTTCCGTGGAGAAGAAGGGGGCTGACGGAAAGTGGGGTTCCTCGTGGTCGGCGACGTCGCCTTCGACGGGGTACCACGTGGACAACACACTGGAGAAGGTGCGGATCTCGGCCCGCGAAGACGGTGCACTGTACCGGTTGAGGGCGCTGACCCAGTCGCACTGGACGTATGCCGGCGTCACGTCGAGCGCCTCGTCGTCGTATTCGCCTTCGTCATGGTGCTACTTCAAGATGGACACGACCGCCCCCAAGGCTCCTCAGATCACCCCTGCGGAAGGCAATCCGTACACGTGCACGGCAGCGGCCACCTGCGCGGGTACCGGGGGTCCCGGGGTGGTGGGCAAGTTCAAACTGACGCCTAACACGAGTGACAAGGACATTGAGGGGTACCGCTGGTACCTCCAGGATCCGCGTACGGTCCGGGAGACGGATCCGGCCCAGCCCGCCTCGGAAGCGGTCGTCGACGTGACACCTCGAACGGGTGGCACGCTGACTCTTGTCGTCGAGGCACGGGATGTACGCAAACGGTGGGGGCCGAAGGCGGAGTACTCGTTCAAGGTGGCGCTGCCCGCAGGACCCACCGGCGAGTGGAGGTTCTCGGAAGGAACCGGAACGACGGCCGCCAACACCAGCCCGGACGGATCCCGGCAGCCCGTCACGCTGTATACCCAGTCCGATGCAGCCGCAACGTGGTCCGTACAGAGCCGTCGCGGTGAGGGCGACCACTCCCTGCGACTGAACGACGACCTCAGCGACCCCGCGAAGCGCGTCGGCTACGCGACGACTCCGATCCCGGTGAACACCGCGAACTCCTTCACCGTGTCGACGTGGGTGATGCTCACCGACGCCTCCTCCACCAGAGCGGTGCTGGCGGCTCCCGGCACGAACGGCGTCGCATTCACCGTCTACTACTCGGCGGGGGACAAGAAGTGGGTCCTCAACCGCACGAACCACGACGGCACGACCGGACTGGTCGCAATCCGGTCCGTGGCCGACTACACCAACCCGCCGGTGAACGTGTGGACCCACCTGGCCGGTGTCTTCAGCACAGGGACCTGCACGCAAGCTCCGTGCGCCAATGGCCAGCCGGTGGAGGCGGACGACACGCTGCAACTGTTCGTGAACGGCCGTCCGCAGGGCTCGCCGGTGAACCTGAAGAGCACTTCGTCCACGTACCAGCCGTGGTCCGTCACCGGTGACATGCAGATCGGGCGGGCCCGGGTGAGCGGTGCCTACACGCAGTACTTCATGGGTCGCATCGACGAGACCAAGGTGTGGCAGCGCGCTCTGGACGAGGAAGATCTGCGCTGGGAGAGCGCGCTCAAGACGGACAACGTCGCCGCCACGGAACTCGTGGGCCAGTGGAAGGCAGACACCGCCGCCACGGGTGCGACGACGATCAGTGAATCGACCCCGTACCCGGCGGGCGACCTGAAGCTCACCAACGCCACCGTGGACAGCGACGGCGTAGTGGCGCTGAACGGCACTTCCGCCTACCTGAGCACGACCGGCCCTGTGACCGACGAGTCCGCCTCCTTCACGGTCACCGCGTTCGTCAAGCTCGACAGCGCCAAACTCGCGGACAAACCGGTCGGCTACCGCGCGCAGGTCTTCGGCCAGGCCACCCCGGCAGGCGGCCAGTCGTCCTGGGCGCTATGGGTGGAGAAGCTGGAGGCGAACACCTTCGTATGGCGTTTCGGCCGCACGGCGGTCGACGGCACAGGCAAGGTCGTCGCGACCGCAGTAGTCGGCAGCGACGATGTGGCGGTCCTGGACGACGGGGTCCAGATCACCGGCGTCTACGACGCGACGGAGATGACGGATTCGGGCTCCTTCGGGAAACTGCATCTTTTCCTGAGTGACGCCGAACAGGTCACCGACACCGCAGCCGCCGACTTCTCCGCTTACGGCCAGGGCAGTGGAGAACTCGCTGCCGGACGTGGTGCGGCTGCCGGAACTGTCGGTCACTACCTGCCTGGTTCGATGAGCGACGTGCGGGTCTGGGCCGGGGCGATGTCCGCCAATCAGATTTCCGCACAGGTCCTGCTCCCTGTTCCCACGGCGTAACACCCGATTCAGGTGGGCGGCGGTACGACAGACCGCCGCCCACCGCGACAACGGGCCCCGTTCTGTCGGGCCCATCTGTGACGACGCGCCATGTATCGCTGAGCTGTGCCTCCTCGGGTGCTCCCGCGATGCCTGGCGCCCGACGAGCGGAAGAGGATGAACAGACACAGATCCCTGCTGCCGCGCAGTGACAGCACGACGAGAAGACGTACCTGGACACGCCGGACAGCCTTCGTCGCCGGCTTGCTGCTGGTGCCGGAACTCCTGGTGCCGGTCGCCTCGGCAGAAGGAACCGCCGCTGCTCTGGGGCGGCCCACGCTCCCCGCCCACCAGGCGGACAAGGTCTCCCCGTTGACCGCGAAGGTCGACAAAAAGACCGAGGCCGAGATGAGAAAGGCGGCGGCGGAGACCCGCGCGGCCATCGCGCGCGCCGCCACCGACCAGGCGAAGAAACCGATATGGCCGCAGGTCGGCAAGGCCACTTTGACCGTGCCCGTCTCCGGAACGGCCTCCGCCAGGGCCGGTTCCCTGCCCGTAACTCTGTCGCCCCCAGCAGCCACACCGAAGAGCAAGAAGAACAGGGCGTCAGGCTCCCTCACGGTCGAGGTCCTAAGCCGTGCCGAGACCAGCAGGCTGGGCGTCAAGGGACTGGTCGTCAAGGTGACCGGCCCGGCGGCCGGCGGCTCGGCAGCGCTCGGCGTCGACTACAGCGGCTTCGCGTCCGCCTACGGTGGTGACTGGGCGGGCCGCCTGGAAGCCTCGCGCCTGCCGGACTGCGCCCTCAGTACCCCCGCCGCAGCCAAGTGCCGCGCTCTTACGCCTCTCACGTACGCCAACGACCGTGCCGATCACCAGCTCACGGCACAGCTCGACTTCCAGCCCTCAACCGCAGGCCGTCAGAGCCAGGCCGTGACCGCCGCCTCCGGTCCGACGATGCTGATGGCCCTAGCCGCCGGTGGCGCTTCCGCACGTGGTGACTACAAGGCGACGCCCCTGTCCGCGTCGTCGTCGTGGGAAGCCGGCGGCTCGTCAGGCTCCTTCACCTGGTCCTACCCATTCAGGACTCCGCCGGCCGCGGCCGGCCCGAGCCCGAGCCTGTCGATCTCCTACGACTCCGGCAGCGTCGATGGACGCACCGCGTCCACCAACAACCAGGGCACGGCGGTCGGCGAGGGCTTCGACCTCACGTCGTCCTACGTCGAGCGCAAGTACGGCTCCTGCGACGACGACGGCCAGAGCGACAAGTTCGACCTGTGCTGGAAGTACGAGAACGCCTCCCTCGTGCTGAACGGCAAGGCCACCGAACTGGTCAAGGACGACACCTCGGGTGGATGGCGGCTGAAGAACGACGACGCCTCCACCGTCACCCACTCCGTAGGAGCCGATAACGGCGACGACGGCGGGACCCTCGACAAGGGCGAGTACTGGACCGTCACTACCGGCGAGGGCACCAAGTACGTCTTCGGCCTGAACAAGCTCGACGGCGCCGCAGCCGCCGACCGCACCAACTCGGTCTGGACCGCCCCGGTGTTCGGCGACGACGCGGGCGAGCCCGGCTTCACCTCCGGCGACACCTTCGCGGAACGAGGCAAGAAGCAGGCGTGGCGATGGAACCTCGACTACGTCGAGGACACCCACGGCAACGCCATGTCGTACTGGTACGAGGCCGAGTCCAACAACTACGACCAGCTCGGCGACGACAACACCGGCACCTCCTACACGCGCGGCGGTTACCTCAAGGAGATCCGCTACGGGCAGCGCAAGGGCGCCCTCTTCACGACCACGGCGACCGCTCCCGCCGCGTCCGGCAAGGTGGTCCTCGGCTACGACAAGCGGTGCGTCCGCGAACTGGGGTCGTCCTGTGCCGAGCTGACGGAGGACAGCAAGGACGAGTGGCCGGACGTCCCGTTCGACGCGATCTGCAAGGACGGCGACAAGTGCACCGGCAACGTCGGCCCGGCGTTCTTCACCCGCAAGCGACTGACCACCGTCACGACCTACGCCTGGAACGCGGCAGCAGCCACGCCTGCGTTCGAGCCGGTCGACGAGTGGAAGCTGAAGCAGACCTATCTCGACCCCGGCGACACGGGTGATTCGGCGGACCAGTCCCTGTGGCTCCAGGAGATTCGCCACACCGGCAGACACGGCACAGCGCTCACCCTCGACCCGGTCACCTTCACCCATGAGTTCCTGTCCAACCGCGTCGACGGAACCACCGACGACATCCTGCCGTTCCACAAGCCCCGGTTGAAGACCGTCACCTCGGAGAGCGGCGCCCAGACAATCGTCAGCTACCTGCCGGAGGACTGCGTCGCCGGACAGACTATGCCGGCGGTCGACAAGAACACCCGGCGTTGCTACCCCGTCCGCTGGGCCCCCAACGGCGGCAAGACCACCATCCTCGACTGGTTCCACAAGTACCCGGTCCAGGCCGTGTCCACCACCGCACCCAAGGGCGGCCTGGAAGCGGTCGAGCACACCTACGCCTATGGCCCCAGCGGGGGCGCCTGGCACTACGCCGACGACCCGCTCACGAAGGAGAAGGACCGCACTTGGTCGTCCTGGCGCGGATACGACCAGGTCACCCACGTCGTCGGCAAGGCCGGCGGCACTCAATCCAAGACCGTCACCTACTACCTGCGCGGCATGAACGGCGACCGCGTCCTGGGCGCCGACGGCACGCTCGACCCCGACGGGCGCAAGACCGTGTCCGTCACCGGTCTCAAGGCTGCTGCCTTCACCGATCAGGAACAGTTCGCCGGCTTCACCCGTGAGAGCGTCGTCTACAACGGCGCCACCGCGATCACCAGCACGGTGAACACTCCCTGGTCCAGGCGCACCGCCACCCAGCACAAGTCCTACGCCGACACCGAGGCGTACTTCGTGCGTACCGCTGCGACCACCACGCACACATACATCACGTCAGGCGGCACACCGTCCTGGCGCACCCGCACGGTGAACACCACCTTTGACGACACGTACGGCGTGCCCGTCACGGTCTCCGACCGCGGTGACGACAGCAAGCTGGGTGACGAGACCTGTACCCGCACCTGGTACGCCCGCAACAACGCGGCCGGCCTCAACAACCTCGCTTCCCGCACCCGTGTAGTGGCGAACACCGAGACCAACCCGGTCACCGACCCCTGCACCATCAAGGAAGCGGACCTGGACCTGCCCGCCGACTTCGGTAGGCCGGGGCAGATCATCTCCGACACCGCCACCAGCTACGACACGGCGTCCGAGTGGAGCGCCACCCAGACACCCACCGTGGGCGAAGTCCGCTGGACCGGCCGTGCCAAGGGCTACACGAACGACGACCAGCCCCAATGGCAGAAGACCGCCACCCTCACCTACGACACGCTCGGCCGCACCGCGACCACGGCGGACACCAACGGTCTCATCACGACGACCACCACCTACGACCCTCCCGCCTCCGGTCCCCTGACGTCGACGACGGTCAAGAACACCCTGCAACACGGCACCACGACCCTCGTCGACTTCGCGACCGGGTCCCCCACCAAGGTCACTGACCCGAACGGGAAGATCACCGAGACGGAGTACGACGCCCTCGGACGCCTCACCAAGGTGTGGCTGCCCAATCAGCTGAAGGCCCTCAACCGGTCCCCGAACCAGGTCTACACCTACAGCGTCACCAACGCGGCCATGCCCTGGGTGTCCACGGCCACCATCAAGGGCGACGGCTCCGGCTACAACACCAGCTACGTCCTGTACGACTCACTGCTGCGCCCGAGGCAGACCCAGACCCCCTCCCCGGCCGGTGGCACGGTCATCGCGCAGACCCTGTACGACTCACGCGGCCTCACCGTCTCCGCCCAGGCGGACATCTGGGCCAACAACCTCCAGCCGTCCGGTACCCCGGTCGAGATCGACGGCGGACAGCCACCCGTCCAGACCGACACCACCTACGACGGCGCCGGACGCGCCGTGAAGACGGTCACCAAAACCCGCAACGTCGCCCGCTGGACCACCGAGACGGCCTACCTCGGCGACACCGTCACCACGACCGCACCGGCCGGCGGCCAAGCCACCGCCGTCATCAGCAACACCCTCGGCCAGACCACCGAACGCCGCGAGTACGGCGGAGCGCAGCCGACCGGCAGCGACTACACCACCACCAACTACACGTACACCCCCGCCGGGAAGCAAGCGACGATCACCGGTCCGGACAAGGCCACCTGGTCCTACGCCTACGACCTGTTCGGCCGCCAGACCTCATCGACCGACCCGGACAAGGGCACCTCGACCAGCGTCTACAACGAGCTCGACCAGATGGTCAGCGCCACCGACGTCGGCCGCGGCAAGACCCTCGTCAACGCGTATGACGGCCTCGGCCGCAAGACCGGACTGTGGGACGGGATCAAGGACCAGGACCACCAACTTGCCGCCTGGGAGTACGACAAACTTCTGAAGGGGCAGCAGGACACCGCCATCCGCTACGACGGAGGATCCGGCACCACCGGCAAGGCGTACACACGGAAGGTCAACAAGCGGGACAACCTCTACCAGGTCACCGACAGCAGCCTCGTCCTACCCGATGGTGACGCCCTGGTGACGGCGGGCGTTCCCAAGACCCTGACCTCCACAGCCGTCTACCTCCTCGACGGCAGCGTCAAGCAGGCAAGCAATCCCGCCGTCGCCGGGCTCGCCGCCGAGACCGTCTCCTACAAGTACAACCCCATCAGCGGCCTCCAGACCGAGGCAACAGGCGCCACCGGATACCAGCTCGGCGCCACCTACGACCCCCTCGGCGACCTCACGCAGGCCGTCCTCGGCACGGACGGCACCAGCTCCGCCAAGAAGGCGTACCTCAACTACTCCTACGAGGCGGGTACCCGTCGCCTCACCCGGTCCTACGTCACCACCGACGCCCACAGCTATCCGCTCCAGGATCTCAACTTCACCCAGGACGACGCGGGCAACGTCACTTCCATCCTCGACACCACCACACTCGGCGGCACCGCCAAGGCCGACAACCAGTGCTTCACCTACGACGGCCACAGCCGCCTGACCGAAGCCTGGACGCCGAGAACCGCCGACTGCGCGACCGCGGGCCGCACGACCGCCAACATCGACGGCGCGGCGCCCTACTGGACGTCGTACACCTACACCCAGGGCGGCCAGCGCAACACGGAGACCCAGCACACCTCCACCGGCGACCAGAGCACCACCTACACCTACAACGACATCACAGACGCAAAACCCCACACCCTCGACAAGACGACCGGCGCCCGCGCCGCCAGCTACATCTACGACGCGGCCGGCAACACCATCGCCCGCCCCGGCCCCACCTCCCAGCAGACACTGACCTGGAACTCCGAAGGCGAACTCGCCAAACTCACCGAGAAGTCCAAGGAAACCGGCTACCTCTACGACGCCGACGGTGAACTCCTCATCCGCAGAGCCAAGGCAGACGGCGACACCGTCCTCTACCTGGGCGGCACCGAGGTCCGTCTGACCGTCACGGGTACAGTCAAAACCCTTACGGGCACCCGCTACTACACTGCCGCCGGGCAGAACATCGCGGTCCGCACAGCGACATCGGGAGTGTCGGGCACCAAACTCACCTTCCTGGCCGCCGACCACCACGGCACCTCCAACATCGCCATTGAAGCCAACACCTACACACTCACCAAGCGCTACACCACCCCCTTCGGCGCCCCCCGAGGCACCACCACCAACTGGCCCGACGACAAGGCATTCCTCGGCAAACCCGCCGACGAATCAACAGCACTCACCCACATCGGCGCCCGCGAATACGACCCGGCAATCGGCCAGTTCATCAGCGTCGACCCTGTACTCGACCCCAGCCAGCACCAGTCTCTCAACGGCTACGCCTACGCCAACAACACCCCCGTCACCTCCAGCGACCCCACAGGTCTCTGGATCGACGACGGAACAGGCCACAGCGAACCCAACCCCGGCGGCGCTGGCGGCCCCACAAGCCCCACCCCCGGAGTCCCCTCCGGCGGCAAAGGCCGGCCCGCTTGCTATTACTACAATTCCTGCGGCCAGTCTCACAGCGGTGGCGGAACAGCCTCTACCGGATCAGGGTCTAGTAGTAGCGGGTCATCGACCTGTATTCCGATGACCTACTGCGGAAGAGCTCCGCTCGGCCCTGCCGTCGGACCGAAGTCCACTTTTACCCCCTACCTGCCTCCAGGCGTTGCACACCCTGACTACTTGCAGATGCGCAAGTGCGCCGGACAACCCATTTTGCTTGAGTGCAACCCGGAGGACGCGACTCTCGGTGGGGGAAGCGACGATCTCCGACTGATTGGAGTCAAGTGGTTCACTGGCGATCTGGAATCGAGCGCCCTCTACGGAGAAGACAGTCGAGTGGCTGAGCAGGTAATGATGAGCGATGTGTCTGCCAGCCAGCGGACTGCGATTGTTCAGAAATGGATAAATGGACAAACAGAAGGATCTCTTAAATCCTATTCAATCGGGGAGAAGTCCGGAAGGGAGAAATTTCGACAATTCCTCTCCGATCAATGGTCCATCGCTACTGGAGATCACAATACGGCAACCGCCGTACTCGGCTCCTATACCGCCAAGTATAAGATCCTTCGAGCTAATACGACGGGAATACAGGCGCGAATCACGATAAAGAACGATATGACCTTGTCGTCTTTCGCCCATATAGCCACTGGCTACGGAACCCTGGCGGATAAGGCTGTCCAGAAGTTCGATTCGGACGGTATACCAGTCTCACCGTACAGCTTTTTCGGCTCCGGAGCGTCACATCAGATGACCATCACGTTTCGGATCATGATCCCCTTCTAGATAGAAGGTCGCACCACTAGTCCGGCGGACGGGCCGCTTGGGTTCGGGTAACCTTACCGTGCTTCTTCGGCCCGCCGCCGAACTGGCTACAGGTGTCTTCATTGTGAAATCCGACAGGGAGCGCAGAGTGGTAAAAATATTGCATAAATCGAATAGTGGGAGCGCTTCCGGCCTCGCCTTTGGAGGCATGCTGACTGTGGTTGCCATTCTCACTTCCGGATGTTACGTAGATACGGGCCAGGGGAAGTATCCCGAGAGTAAATACATGGCGAGCGAGTCTCTCGTTGGACGATGGAAAGGAAGCGGCTCCATCGAACTTGACGCTGCGGGTAGATTTTCCACCAAAGAGCTCAAGATTGAATATTTCCAATGCTCACCCAGTGGGCTATCGAAAAAGACGGGTGTTGGATCCTGGGATGTCGAAGAAGAGGGTGGCGGCACCACGGTGAGCCTCCGCTTCGATGACGGCTGTTCAGCGTCTCTCTGGGCTGGTGAGTCACATGGTAAAGCTGTTCTTTGGAGTGTGGATACGGAGACAGATCAAGTTTCCATTTTCGAGCCCTGAGGCAGAATATCGATAAACCCGTCAACCGAAGAACAATTCCGTAGCGCCCAGATCACCTCCTATGCAATAATTTTCGGGTAGGTCGATTCGTTACAGAACCCTCCAGAAATCCACCGCTACAGCCGTTTTGGTAACACCAGCGCAGAGGCCGAGGAACACTCAGGAAGCCCAGATCGGCAACAATGCACCCTCGCATCGGTCGCGCCCGACCAGGGCTCTTCAACAAGATCGTGTCACGAGCTCTAAGGAGAAGTTCTACCCATGCCAGGGTTGAAAGTGACCATGTGTACCGGAAATCCGGGTAAATTCCGGACGGCGCAGGAACATCTCTCCCCCTGGGGGATCGAGGTGGAACAGGTGGCTGTGGACCTGGACGAGATCCAGACGACGTCCGTCTCGGAGATCGCGCACCACAAGGCCCGGCAGGCGTTCGCGCTGCTCGGACGGCCGTTGTTCGTAGAGGACTCGGGCTTCTACATCGAGGAGTTCGGCGGCTGGCCGGGCCCGATGGTGAAGCAGGCGTTGGAGGCGTTCGGTCCCGAGGGGTTCACGCATCTCGCGGACCGTACGGCGACGCGGGCGTGCAGGTTCGCGAGTGCGGCCGTGTACGTCGATGCGGAAGGCGCGCTGCACACGTTCGCCGACGATTCCCGCAAGCCCGGCACCATCGCGAAGACGCCGGACCGGGGCAGCGGTGAGCGTTCCTGGTCCGACCTGTGGTCGATCTTCGTCCCGGAGGGCGCCACGACGACGCTCGCGGCGCTCCCGGACGCCGAGCAGGAGCGGGTGTTCGCGGAGTGGCGGTCGACGTCCGTCGTGGCCGCACTCGGCGCGTGGCTGGCCGAGACGCCGTCCCGGGCCTGACCAGCCCCCGCCCCCTGTCGGCTACTTGGTGGCGACCACGTACACGCTGGCCCATTCCCGCTTGGGGTTGGCGATGCTGGGGTCGAACGGCCAGGGCTCGACCGTCGCGAATCCGGCCTCGGTGAAGAGCTGGACGAGTTTGTCGTGGTCGTAGGCCCAGTAGTGCGGGTGGTAGACGGGGTCGTCGTCCTGGTCGCGGAACACGTAGTTGATCAGGTCGAGTTGGGTGTTGATGTGGTCGAGGCAGTCGCGTCTGCCGTACCACTTCTTGATCATCGTGCGGGTGTCCGCGTCGCCGGACGGGTAGCGGGAGAGGACGAAGCCGGCGTCGGGGACGCCGGTGACGACACGTCCGCCCAAGGCGAGGACGCGGTGGGCCTCGCGGACGTAGTGCTTGGCGGAGTTCGGGTAGTCGATGTGCTCCAGGAAGTGTTCGGAGAACAGGTCCTCGACGGAGTTGTCGTGGAGGGGTATCCCCTCGCGGACGTCCCACAGGAGATCGGCCGGGGGTACGGCATCGATGTTGAAGTAGCCGTCGATGCGGTGGGCACCACCGCCGATCTGGACCTTGCGAGGCGCATCGTCGATCCGCCCGTCGGGCCACGCCTTCAGTGCAGCCGTGTGGGTGCGGTGGACGTCGAGTTCCTTGAGCGCGGCGCGCAGAGCGCGGGCCAGGCCGTGGGTGGTGGTCGGCTGTGCGAGCAGCTCGGCGATCTGCTGCGACACGGTGTCAGTGGTCATGTCGAGGGTCTCCTTGCGGCTCAAGTCCTGGACAGGCTGCGGCTGTTGCGCATGAGGGTGTGTTTGATGTCGACGAGGCGCGGCGCGATCGTGAGGTCGAGTTGCTGTACGGGGTGGAGGTGTCCGGCGTCGTCCTGTTCCGCCCGCCAGACCCGGTAGGCGAGGTCGGGGTAGGCCGGGTTGATGCCGATCTCCCCTTTGGGGATCGTCCCGTTGAACGGCGTGAGGATGTCCATGTGGTTCCAGTAGTTCCACGCCTGGAGCGCCTTGTGCTGGTCGAAGTAGAAGTAGAAGTGGGGGTAGCGGCCGAAGGTGCGCAGTTCGCGGTGGATGAGGTGGCCCAGGAGGGGGCCGAGGTGGGTGGCGAGGCTGTCGAACTCCCAGCGGGTGTGCCGCCATTCCTCCGGGGTCTGGCCGGGGGTGAAGAGGCGTGCGGCGATGAGGTGGCTGACGCGTTCGGTGAGGTGGCGGCGGGCGTGCTGGGGGTCGAGGCTCGGGTCGACCTGCGCGAGGAGCGTGGCGAACCGGGCGGGCGGAGGACGGAACTTGGCGAGGTCGAAGGTGCCCGCCATGGCCAACTCGGAGGAGAAGATCAGGTCCTTGTAGAGCTGGTTGTTGAACTCCCCGAGTTCCGCCAGGCGCCTGGTCTCGGCGCTGGTGGAGTACAGCATCAGGTACTCGGCGAGCGCCTCGAAGTACACGTACCCCAGGATCGGCAGGCGCGGGATCGCCGAGTCGAGCAGTTGCAGGAACAGCTCGGGGTCGACGGTGGTCTGCCCGTGGGCGACCGCGGAGGCGAGCGCGAGGAACCCAGCGGAGTTCTTCGTCCGGCTGGTGATCGTCTCGCGGAGCTGGTGGCGTTCGGTCTTGGAGAGGAGGTATTCGAGGAGGCTGTAGATCCGCAGGTGGATCCCGCCGAGCCGCAGGTAGTCGATACCGGCGAGTCCGCGGTACGCCTGGTGCGGCACGTCGATCTCGAAGACCAGCGGCGTCGGCACCGCGCCGGGCCGTCCGATGCGTCTGAGGAACGCCGGGGCCTCCCGGTTGAGGACGTATGCGGCGAGGTTATGCATCCGCAGGCCGTTGCCAGTGGGGGTGAGCGGGGCGCAGTAGATGCTGCCGACCAGGCATCCGCCCGAGGGGTAGAGGACCCCGTGTTCGCTGATCTCCTCCAGCGCGTGTGTGACGTGCAGGAGGTGCAGGGTGGTGTCGTTGGTGAGGGCGTCGAAGAGCGCGTTGTTGTGCAACAGGGCGCCGTTGGGGGCCTCTTGGGCCAGCCGGGTTTCCCACGCGGCCGTCGGTACGACGCTCTCGGCAGCGCCGGGGAGGACGGACGCGCCGTAGAACTCGTGGGCGTCGGCCCATAAGTGGTACGCGTCGAGGAAGTCCATCAGCCGATCAACTCCCGCCGCGCGAACGCCTTCAGGACGGCGGACGTGCTGTCCGTCCCCGCCACGTGATCGGCCTCGGACCACAGCACGAGATCGAAGGCGACGGCCTTCAACTCCTCGAACGCGTCCACGCGCACGTGCCGGGCGTCGGGCCACCATGTGAGTTTCGGCAGGCGGTAGCGGTCGAGCGCGTCGGCCGCCTTCACCACGTCGGTGACCACCCGAGCCGTCGCATAGTCCGTCTCGTCGTCCGGCGTGAAGTCCGGATACGGCACTTCGTGCAGCCGGACCGAGACGGCGGCCTGCCGCACGGCGGCCGGTGCCATCTCCAGCCGGAAGCGCCCCCACACGTCCTCGGCGTTCACGGTCAGCCAGCGCGCGGCCCGCGCACCGTGTCCCCGGTCGTCCTGGTCATGGAGGCGCCGGCAGTCGTGGACGGCGGCGGCGACGATGACCGTGGCGACGTCCGCCTCACCGAGACCGGCGGCCTCGGCGAGGAGCGCGGCGAGCGCGGCGGTACGCATCCCGTGCCGCACACCGTGCAGGGAATCGTGGAGCCGGGGTTCCGCGAGCCACGCCGCCGGCATCGCCGTACGCACCAGGAGCCGACGCGCTACAGGACCCAACCTCGGTGCACCGTCGTCGAGTTCGCCAGGCCGGTGTTCCGCGATCCACCGCACCGTCTCGGCGTCGGTGAACTGGTGCCGGGGAAGCTCCTTGCGCGCCGCCAGTTCCACCAGGCTCGGAGTCGTACTCATCACGACTCGGAGGCGGACCGCGCCGATTCGAACGCGGCCGTGAACTCGGCGAGTTCGCTCTCACTCATCAGGGTGACGCCCAGCTCGCGGGCGACCGCCGCGATACGCTCGTGCGCCGCCACCACCTCGGCCGGGTCCGGCTCCTCGTCGAGGAGCACCTCGAACTCCGCATGATGCCCCCACGCCTCGCTCCACTTCACGGCGATCTCGACCTCGCCGAAGCGGAAGTTGCGGCGCGCGTTGTACGCCTCGTGCATCGTGCTCTCGAAGCCGAGCGTGTTGAAGATCCGGACGGCGGCGGGGACGTCGTCGTGCGCGATGGCGATCTCGGTCTCCGGGAAGGCCGAACCCTGGCCTATCTTCCCGTCCTTGAGGGTGATCTTCGCGGTGGTGGCGGTGATGTTGTCGGTGACCTTCAGCAACCGGTCGGGCAGGACGTAGAAGTAGATGTACTTGTCGTCCTGGCCGAGGTCCTCACCGTCCCGTTCCAGACGCGCGACCAGCCGGTCGTGTACCTCCTGGCTGAAGCGGGCACGCATTTCGATCTCGACAGGCACGGAAACCTCCTTGTTTCGGGCATGGGTGATCCGCCCGGACCGGCCCAGGGGTGGGGCCTGGGGGTCCGGCGGGGCGCGGTATTCAGATGGGGCGGCGCGGACGATGTCCACGCCGCCGGTGAAGATCGGTCAGGCGATGTCGCCGAACCGGTCCCGTACGACGCCGTCGTGCAGGTAGTTCGGGAGCAGCACCCCGCCCACCGACACGCGCCGGGTGGCGACCTGCTCCAGGGAGTCACTCGGGAACCCCTCCAGCAGGCGCAGGCACTGCTGCACCCACTCGCGCGAGGTGTTCCAGTCGGCGGCGTCGCGGTAGCGGACGGCCAGCGCGTACGCGGTCTCGGCCGCCGTCCACCGGTCGGTGCCGATCTCCCGCTGGAAGCAGGTCTCCAGCTCCTCGACGGAGGCGACGCGGGTTTCGCTGGTCATGGTGCCCTCTCTCATCCGGTGGTACCCGGTGGTGTTCAACGCGGCGACGGCCCGCCGGTGACGAGGCGGCCGTCTAGTAGGTGAAGAGCTCGGCGAGGGTGCGGTAGTCGTGCAGTTCGTCCTTCTCGAACCACAGGCCCACCTCCATCTCCGCCTCCTCCTTGTTCCCCGAGGCGTGCACAAGGTTGGCGACCGCCTTGCCGGAGGCCACGCTCGCGGCCCGGCTGTAGTGGGAGAAGTCGCCGCGGATCGTGCCGGCGGGGGCTTCGTTGGGGTACGTGCTGCCGACGATCTTCCGGACGGTCGCTACCGCGTCCGCGCCCTCCAGCACGAACGCGATGACCGGGCTCTGCTGCATGAACGTCGCGGTGAGGTTGTAGACCTCGGCACCGAGCCGCTCTTCGAGGTCGAAGTAGTGCTTGCGCGTGAACTCGGCGTCCATCTGCTTCATCTTGACGCCGACGATCTTCAACGCCGCGTCCTCGAACCGGGAAATGATCTTTCCGGCGTATCCACGCACCAACGCGTCCGGCTTCAGCAGTACGAGGGTGCGCTCCACCGGCTGTTCCTGATCCTGGGCCATCGGTTCCCTTTCAGCTTTCAGGCAAGCGATATGACGGACTTTCAGCTTGTCATCGACCCGGGATCACCGGGGCCGGAACAAGTGCTCCGGAGCGAAGCGGAAATCGAAAATCCCTGGATGAGCCCCTGAGCCACGCAGGGCCGCGTAGTCCCCAACCGTGCCGCCCTGCGTGGCCGTGCAGTGAGACTCCCACCGGACACCGCCCGTGAACGGACAGACTGTCCGCGTGCTTCTCGTGCGATTCGCTGCGAAGAGAACCTTCTTGTGATAGGGAGTCAACTTCCTTTACTAACAAGTCAGTTGAGCACTTCGCCCTCTGTCAAGGCTCCGCGCGACCGAACGGTACGGACAAGTTGTCCGCGCACCGGCCCTCGCGGACTGGAAAGGTTCCTGGCCGGCGGGGTGGCGATCTTCCGGACGGTGCCGCGAGCCGTCCGGGAGGCCGTCACCACGTTCACACCGCCGAGTGCCGGGAACCCCCACGAGCGGTTCCCGGCACTTCTCTCCGGTCAGACGAAAAGGAGTCCGCGTGCTTTCTGTGGAAACCCCCGCGAGGACTGAGCTGGGCAGGTTCTTCGAGGTCTCGGCCCAGCAGTTCGCCTCCGATCAGCCCGTACCCGAGATGTTCTCGGCCGCCGTCGACGCGGAGTGGCACCGGCTCCTGAACGACCCCGGGTACGCGGCGTTCTGCGCCGAGCACGCGGGCCGACCGGTCCGCCACGTCGAGAACTCCGGCTTCGGCAGGATCTCGTGGGTCGACGCGTACGAGGAGATGTTCGGCCAGCTGCCGCAGGTGTGGTTCACCGACGCCGACGGGGTACTGAACGAGCGGGCGTTCACGCGCTACCGGGAGACCGGCGAGGTGTGGGCGGAGTGGGACTGCACCCCTCTCCCCAGCGACGACGTCGTACCACCCGTTGCCGGATGACGACCGGCCCACGAACAGGAGCGCCCCGGACCCCCGTCGGGGCGCTCCGCCTCGTCGAGGCGCAGACGACCGAGCCCCGGACGGTGGACATCGCGGGGTACGTGGACGCGGTGTCGGCGCACTGCCCCTACCTCGCGCCGTCCGTACGCCGTGGCCTGACCACCTGGACGGTCTACGAAGTCGCGAGCGACGACCGCGAGTTCGTAGAAGCGGGGCTGTTCCACGCGGGCGTCCAGGCGGCGGAATGGGTCCGCCCCCTCGCGGCCCGTCCGCACGGCGCGCTGGTGTGCGAGAACGTCGTCGTCCTCGGGGACACGGGCCGTCTCCTGGACTGGCCGCACTGGGCGCTGAAGCACCTGTACGGTCCGGTCGGCCTGATGATCGGCAAGTTCCACCACGGCGAAGAACGGCTCGACCGCGAGGACCGCCCCATCCCGCCCCCGCCGTACTCGTTCCTCCCGGTCCGCCCGGCCGTCCGCGTCCGGGACCCCCGTTTCCTCGCGGACACGCCCGAACTCGCGGACGCGCTCGCGGTCGCGGTGGACGATGGCCGGGACGTCTTCGCACACCTCTCCCACAACTGGCAGGCGGTAAAAGCATGGTCACGTTCCCTCCCTGTCCCGCAGAAGCACGAGCGGCAGCGGAAACCGCCTGCGGAGGCCCCGTAGAGCTGAAGGAGCTGACGAACCGCCGGGGTTCGGCGGTCTGGAAGGCCACCGGCCCCACCGGCGCGGTCGCGGTGAAGACCGGCTACGACGACGGCGTGAGCGTCACGGTGAGGGAAGCGGCGATGCTGACGGCCCTGCCCGGCCACAAGGTGACCGCTGGCGGATACGACGGCGGGGCGTGGCTGGTCACGCCCTGGTACGACGGCCCCTCGACCTGGAGGAGCTTCACAGCAGCACGAGCGGGCGACGGCGACCGTGAACCGGCCCTCCGCGCGGCCGTCGCCCTGTGCCTGGCCGTCGCCGACCTCCACGCCTCCGGCTGGGTCCACGCCGACCTCCAGCCCGCCCACGGCATCCACACCCCCGACGGCGTCCGCCTCATCGACTTCGCCTGGTCCCGCCCCGAAGCCCACGGCCCGGTCGACGGCTACCGCGGAGGCATCGTCCACCTCATGGCCCCCGAACTCGCCCTCGCTGCCCGCGACAAGCAACCTGTCCTCGCCACCCGGCACAGCGACGTATACGCGCTGGCGGGCGCGCTGTGGACCTGCGCGTCGGGAGCCTGGCCCCTCGACTACCAAGCCGCGGGCATCGACCGCCAGGCCGTGGGCCAGGACGGCATCCGCGACGCCATCGCCACCGGCGGCATCCCCTTGTCCCCGGCCACCTGGCCCGAGTTCCACAACGCCCTGCGCCCCGCCCTCACCGCGTCTCCCGAACACCGGCCGACAGCAGCCGAGTTGGCGCAGATCCTGTGTGCTGTTCCGGCGTGATCTCGCTCCGCGAGCTGCGCCCGGACGACGCACCCGCCGTCCAGCGCATCTACAGCGAACCGTCCGTACGCCACCTGCCGAGGCCGGCCATGACCGCCGCCTCGGCCACCGCATGGCTGATGGCCTGCATGGCCGAACAGCGCGCGACCCCAAGGACGTTGTACTGCTTCGGCATCGACCACACCGGCGACCTGATCGGCGTGATCAAACTCCGCGTTGAGGGAACGACCGCCGCGCTCAGCTACATCCTCCGCGACGACACCTGGGGCCACGGCCACGCGACCACGGCGGTGGCGCTCGTCCTCGACTTCGCGTTCAGGACCCTCCACCTGACCTCGGTCAACGCCAAACACCACCCCGACAACCACGCGTCAGCACGGGTCCTGGCGAAAACCGGCTTCACCTGCACCGGCCACTGCACCTACAGAGTGGCCACGGTGCGTAGCTGAATGGGTCCCGTCGACAGCGGGGACGGACCAGGGATGCACACAATCTGTCCGTAGACACTTTTCGGCAACCCCTTGACGACCGGCATACGAACTCACCTCAAAACTGGCCCATTTAACACGAATAGCACCGCTTCAACCTCTTCACGAACACGCGATGCGAGCCCTCGCCCTGACATCCGCAGCCTCCGCGCTCAAGGCGCCGCGCTGTCGATCCCGTTAACGCTCGGCAACCACAGGCGCGGGACAACTCCCTTTCCGTACCCTGATTCGAGTCCTCCATCGCGAAGGGAAAGAACCACCGATGAGTGAAAACCTGACGCTGGGACGCCGACTCCGCACGGCACGCAAGACCCGCCAACTCTCCGCCGCCCAGCTGGCGCAGAAGGTCGCGGTCTCCCCGAGCTACATCCAGAAGCTGGAGTCCGGTGCACGGAAGGCTTCACCGTCGCTGATCCTGGCGCTCGCCAAGGCGCTGCGCTTCGGCCCGGAGGTACTGACCGGCCAGCCGTACTACGGGGAGCCGGAGGCGGAGGACCGCGTCCACGCCGTCATCCCCGAACTCCGCCGTCTCCTCCTCTGCTACGACAGCCCGGACGACCTGGAGATCGCACCGCGTTCCCTCGCCGTGCTCGCGTCGGAGGTCGACCAGGTGACGACGCTACGCCGCGACGCGCGGTACGCGCCGATGGGCCCCCTGCTCCCGCCGATCATCACCGAACTCACGCACGTGGCCCTCAACAGCCGGGGAGAGGAACGCAGCAAGGCGTTCTGGCACCTCGCGCGCGTCTACCGCGCGGTGAACTCCCTCGCGCACAAGATGGGTCACCACGACCTGTCGAGTACGGCGCTGGAGCGGGTCCGCTGGGCGGCGGACCGTTCCGACGACCCGCTGATGCAGTTCACGGCTGGCTACCTGGTCACGGGGGCAATGCTCCGCCAGGGCGCCTACACCACCGCGCGCCGCAAACTCCTGCAACTGCGCGGGGAGTTGGAACGCCTCCAGCCCGAGCGGTCGTACTCGGACGACGCCCTCGCGATCGACGGCGCACTGCTGCTGAAGCTGGCGGTCCTGGAGGCGCGGGAGAACAACGCGGACCGCGCGGACGCGTACCTGCGGGAGGCCGAGCAGGTGGCGGCGCTGGCGGGCAACCGGGACTCGGCGGCGTACGAGATGTCCTTCGGCCCGACGAACATCCACATCCACGAGGTCCACGCGATGATCGACATGGGCGACACCGAGCAGGCGCTCGCCCGGCTCACCGAATGGGCCCCGGCCTCCGGCGGCGAGTGGACCCCACCGGTGACGACGGTCGGGGAGCGGTCGAGCCACCACTTCATCGACGTGGCGTCCGCGAAGCTGGCCGTCGGGGACAGGGCGGGCTCCTTCGCCGACCTCAAGCGTGCGAGGAAGGTCGCTCCGAACCACACCCGCTTCCACCCGTCCGTCCGGGAGACGACGGCGGCGCTGCTCAGGGTGGAGTCGCACCCCTCCAACGAGCTTTCTGCGTTTGCGAGTTGGACGGGCCTAAGCTCAACGTGACCCGTTGTCAAGGCCCTTGGGTCATGGACCCTACGGACTATCTGTCCGCGCACCGAACTCGCTGAATGGAATGGTCTCTTCACACATAGTGGTGAGGAGGCCATTTCCATGTCCGACGTCAATCCCGCGGCCCACGTCCGTCCGCCGCGCTGGATGCCCATCGGGGAAGAGTCCGAGCTGTGCTCGGTGGGCGTGTGGTGGGACGTCGTCCGTGCCGGGGAAGCCGTGGGCCGCCGCGCGGTCGAGATCCTCCGCGAGAACCGCGAGCCTCTCGGACCGGTGATCATGGACTTCGGGGGCGCGGAGCCCCGGTTGTACTTCCTGGTCCCCGTGGGAACGGCGGCGAACTGGACGGAGCCGGAGACGGTCGCCCTGGGCCAGAACTGCCACGTCGTCGTCCCCTCCGCCGAGACCACGGCGCCGCCGGGGATGCACTGGTACGTCCCCGCGAGCGGCCCGCGAACGCTGACCCTCCCCGCGGCCCTGCGCCGCGCGCTGATCCAGGCCCGCGCCGAACAGCGCGGCCCCGCAGGGGAACCGGCGCCCTGATGTCCCTGAGCATCTCCTTCGCGCTGCTGTTCGGGGTCCTCGTCTTCGTCCTGATCCGGAGCAAGACAGTGAAGCCCGGTCCCGCGACCGTCTGCGTGCTCTTCGGGTTCTTCCTCGCGAGCACGTCCATGGCCCCGAGCATCAGCCAGATCGTGACGAGCTTCGCGGACGCGATCAGCGGACTCCGGCTCTGAAACCCCCTTGCATCTCCCCCCACTCCCGTCCGAGGTCCCCGATGTCACCGACGTCCGATTCCCTCCGCCCGGCACCGCCACCCGTTGCACCGCGCCGCCCCCGCTGCTCTCATCATGGGAAGGCACACTGATGCGCCTCGTGTACCACCCGGCCGGCCACGACGACGAACTCCGCGTGGCCCTCGTCGAGTTGGAGGCGGGCCGTTGGAGAACGGCACGGGAGCTGCTGCTCGCCACGGGAACGCACGGCGCGCTGCGGACATCGCGTACGCAGGCGCTGGCCGTGGCCGCCGCGAGGTCGGACGTGGTCGGCGTATGGCTGCGGGAGGAACCCCACCACTACGACGCACACCTCATGAGCGCACGGGTGGCCGTCGAACGCGTCCTGCGCGCACACCGCCAACACCACCCCCGTACCTGGGAGTTCGAGGCGGACGCGCGGCGCGAGGTCCTGGCGGCGGCCCGCCGGGCACCGGACGACCCCGTCCCGTGGGTGTGTCTGCTCGCGCTGGCCCAGGTCGACACCCGCCAGCAGTACTACGAACACCGCATCCCCGCACCGGAGTTGATGCTTCCCTCCGGCCCGTGGGGCATCCTCGACCAGGTCGACCGGCGCGACCCCTACAACCGCGAGGCGTACCACCGAACGGTGCAGTTCCTGCTCGCGCGCGACGCCCTGCCCACCGCCTCCCAAGCCGCCGTCTTCGACCTCGGCCGCAGCGTCGTCTCCCAACAGCCCCTTGGCTCACCGCTGTTGCTCCTCCCCGCGTACGCGCTCGTCGAGCAGCGGCGGCGCATCAAGGTGGACCCTCTGTGGCGCCGCCAGTGGCTGGAGGAACCGCATGTCGGCTACAGCCTCAACGCGTTCCGCAACTGGTTCCACCGGGCATCCCCCACCCTGCGGTCGGTCGCCGACCTGAACCTCCTCGCCTACGCCCTGTGGGCCGGCGCCCAGTACCAGGAAGCCGCCGAGGTGTTCGCCGCACTCGGCCCCTACGCCTCCCGCGAACCCTGGTCGACCGTGTGCGAACGCACCACCGGGCCCGACTCCGGTGAAGCGCTCCTCCTGCGGGCACGTGCGGAGTCCCTCGCCTACGCACGCCGCACCACGCACCACCCCTGATCTTTATTGGCATGAACCTGACCATTCTGTTTTCCGATCCCTGGAGGTGGACCTGTGAGTCCCAACCGCCATTCCTCACACCGAAAATCCGATGATGCCTACCTGCGGGAACTGGGATACGAACCCGTCCTCACCCGCCGCATGGGCCCCTTCGGGAACTTCGCGGTCAGCTTCTCCGTGATCAGCGTGCTGTCCGGGTGCATGACCCTGTACGGGTTCGGCATGAACACCGGCGGCCCGGCGGTCATGCTGTGGGGCTGGGTCGCCGTCGGCGCCATGGTGATGTTCGTCGGCGCCGGACTCGCCGAGGTCACCTCCGCCTACCCGACGTCCGGCGCCCTGTACTACCAGGCCGAGCAGCTCGGCGGACGGAAGTGGGGCTGGTACACCGGCTGGCTCAACCTGCTGGGGCTGCTGGGCGCGATCGCCGGGATCGACTACGGCGCCGCCCTGTTCACCGGAGCGTTCATGAACCTCCAGTGGGGGTTCGAGCCGACGCCGGGGAAGATCATGGTGATCTTCCTGTGCATCCTCGCCCTGCACCTCACGCTGAACTGGTTCGGGGTGCGGCTGGTGAGCATCCTCAACAGCATCAGCGTCTGGTGGCACGTCGGCGGCGTCCTCGTCATCGTCGGCGCCCTGGCCATCGTCCCCTCCCGCCACCAGTCACCGGAGTTCGTGTTCGGGGAGTTCGTCAACAACACCGGCTGGACCAGCCCGGTGTACGTCGCCCTCCTGGGCCTGCTGCTCGCGCAGTACACGTTCTGCGGCTACGACGCCTCGGCGCACCTCAGCGAGGAGACCACCGACGCCCAGGTCTCCGCCTCGCGCGGCATCATCCACGCGATCGGCTGGTCCTGGCTCGCCGGGTTCGTGCTGCTGGCCGGGCTGACCTTCGCGATCCAGGACTACGCGGGAACCGTGGGGACGGCAACCGGGGTTCCGCCCGCTCAGATCTTCCTCGACGCCCTCGGCCTCACGGGGGCGAAGCTGCTGCTCCTGGTCGTGATCGTCGCCCAGCTGTGCTGCGGCAACGCGGAGACGGCCGCCGCGTCCCGGATGGTGTTCGCGTTCTCCCGGGACGGCGCCCTCCCCGGCTCCGCCCACTGGCGGCAGGTCGACACCCGCACCGGCACCCCGCGCAAGGCGGTCCTGCTGGCCGTCGTCTGCGCCGCGCTCCTCGCCCTGCCGAGCCTCTACAGTCCGGTCGCGTACGCGGCGATCACCAGCATCAACGTCATCGGCATCACCCCGGCGTACGCGATCCCGATCTTCCTGCGGGTGAAGAACCGCCACCGCTTCCGGCCCGGACCGTGGAACCTCGGGAGCTGGGGCGTGATCGTCGGGACGATCGCGGTGGTCTGGGTGGTGTTCGTGACCGTCCTGTTCTGCCTCCCTCAGACCAACCCGGTCTCCGTCGACACCTTCAACTACGCACCCGTCGCACTGCTCGTCGTCCTCGTCCTGGCCTGGGCCTGGTGGCGCAAGCAGGGAAGTTCGTACGAGGTCCCGGCCAGCAGCTCCGACCGCTCGACGTCGTCCTACGAAAGCGAGATCGTCTGATGACGGCCACCGTCAACAACACCCACCTCATCCCCCAGCGCGAAGCGGGCCTTCCTCTCGCCGACCTCGTGAAGGCGGGGACGATCGACACGATCCTGTTCGCCCTCCCCGACCTCCAGGGCCGCCTGAAGGGCAAGCGCTACGACGCGCGCCACTTCCTCACCCGCATCGCACCCCACGGCGCCGACATGTGCGCCTACCTCCTCGCCACCGACGTCGACATGAACCCCGCCGACGGCTTCGCCCTCACCTCGTGGGACACCGGCTACCAGGACCTCCCCGTACGCCCAGACCTCACGACCGCCCGCCGCATCCCGTGGATGCCCCGCACCGCGATCGTCCTCGCCGACGCGATGACCCCCGAGGGAACCCCCGTCGAGATCGCGCCCCGCCACATCCTGGACCGCCAACTCACCCGCCTCGCCCGCCACGGCCTGCACCCCAAGACCGGCATCGAGACGGAGTTCGTCCTCTACAAAGGCACCCACAACCAGCCCGGCCCCCGCCTCCTCCACCCCCTCACCACCGAGAACCTCGACTACGCCCTCGACCACGATCCCACCTCCGACCGCTTCTTCCGCCGCCTCCAACGCGCGCTCGCCAAAGCCGGAATGCCGGTGGAAGCCATCAAGACCGAAGCAGGCCCCGGCCAGGTAGAAGTCACCTTCCCCTACGGCCCCGCCCGCGACGCCTGCGACAACCACCTCCTCTTCAAACACGCCGTCCGCACCCTCGCCACCCGAGCCGGCCTGACCCCCACCTTCATGGCCGCCCCCGAAACCGGCCGCGCCAACGGCCTCCACCTCCACCTCTCCCTCTGGTCCAACAACACCCCTCAGCTCAACGCCCCCGACGGCGACCTCTCCGACACCGCCCGCCACGCCATCGGCGGCCTCCTCACCGCCCTCCCCGAACTCGCCCCCTTCTACGCCCCCACCACCAACTCCTACAAACGCTTCACCCCCGACTCCTTCGCCCCCGCCACCTTCAACTGGGGCCACGACAACCGCACCTGCGCCGTCCGCGTCATCGGCCACGACGACACCCTCCACCTCGAAATCCGCGTCCCCGGAGCCGACGCCAACCCCTACCTCGCACTCGCCGCAACCCTCGCCGCCATCACCCACGGCATCGACCACAAACTCGACCCCGGCCCACCGGAAACCGGCAACTCCTACCGCACCCACCACATCCCCGTCCTCCCCACCCTCGCCGACGCCCTCACCGTCTTCGAAGACAGCACCCTCGCCCACGACGCCTTCGGCACCGACGTCATCGACCACTACGCCCACCTCGCCAAACTCGAACTCGACCACGAACGAACCCACGTCACCGACACCGAACGACGGCGCTGGCTCACCCGCGCCTGACACAGGCACATGTCCCCTCTGCACCGAGCCGCCCTCTGCCCGGCGGCGGGATCTCGTCTCGCAGACGGGACAGATACTCGAAAATGTGTTCGCACGCCGCGTGCCACCATGCTTGGATCAAGGGGACCAGGCATGGACACGACATCACAACGTGTTCATGCCGCTTGCCCAAAAACAAGGGGGGCACAACTTGAGATTGAAGAATCTGTTGGCCACCGGGGTCATCACGCTGGGTCTGCTGAGCAGTTGCCTCAGCGCTGCCCAGGCAGCCGACGACCCCACCGTGGCGGAGATACCCACGCAGGTCGTGAGCCAGGCCACGGAAGACACCATCCCGTTGCCGGAGGACCTGGACGAGTCGTCGGTCGAACTGGACGACCTGGTCTCCTCAATGCCCGATCCGCACGAAGACACACCGACGACATTGGACACCCCGTCGGACGGGATGTCCCAAGAACAGAGCATCGACTCCGATCCGACGGCGACCGCCGGTGAGATCCAGTCGAGTTGCCTCGTGCAGAGGGCCATCGCCGCTGCCAAGGGCAGTGATGAGCCCGTCTCGTGCGCGAACTGGAGCACGGACATACCCGAGGCCGACATGCGCAAGGCGTCTTCCGCCTGGCCCACACCGAAATGGTGCGGCGAGTCCGGCATGAACAGGTGGCTCGTCAACCGGTTCAGGGCTTGCGCGGTCTTCTCCGCCAAAGTCACCATCTGGGACCCGCGCAGCGGTGCGGTGGTCGGCACTCTCAACTACCTCGTGCGCGCTTATGCCTACAGCGCTCGGGACTCGAAGAACTGGGCCTACCAGGTCGAACTGATGGAGGTCTCCAGCACCGCCCGGGCCAAAGGGCTGACTGTCTCCGGCAGCACGACGTGCTCTGGCAAGTGCAGGGTGACCAAGAGCACCTTCCCCGCCCAGGTCATGAGCCAGACCAAGGACGTTGTCGGGCAGTCGTTCATGGAGCCCACGATCGCCCTTTCACCCAAGGGACAGAGCGGCTGGGGACAGGCCACTGCCGGGTGGGTCTTCACCCGCCCCGACATAACCCCGACCAACCGCATCACACTGCCCACCCCGGGCGTGCGGTGCGACAACGCCTTCCCCGGAATGTCGAAGCCCGGCTGCGTGATGCCGTACATCCCGGAGCTGGCCTACGCACGGCACGGGGAGTACCCGGAACTCGCCGATCACATCCAGGACGCGCAGAACAGCGGTCTGCCCGGCAAGCACGGCACAAAGAACTACCTCACCCGGGTCACGAACAAGACGCGGATGAGAGAGAACCGGGACGCATCATGCCCCACAAGCCTGCCCCGACCGACCGGCAAGGACTGCGACGAGTACCCCATGGCCTCGACGTGGCAGGGCGGCAAAACCGGCAAGTTCAGCCGACGCATGATCGACAAAGACCAGAACCGCAGCGGCGGCCGTGCCCTGGCCAACTTCTACCTGTACAACCGCATCATCGAGAAGGACCGTTTCCTGGTGTGGATCAAGTAGACGCTACAGACAGGCGAGGAACGTAGTAATGGGCAACGAGGCGGTCGAGCGACGCAACGGCGACGTTCCGGTTCAGTACCACCAGTTCGACATCAAGGACGAGGACGGCCCTACCGGCCCCGAACTCGACTACAGACAGAACGGGATCATCGGAGTCCTTGACGGCGTCATCGTCGTCACGACCGGCATCCACACCGGATCCGTCGATGTCGACATCGCCCTCCACGAGACGGAGCCCGCTCCCGACGACGGAGCCTGGGAGGAGATCGTGGAGATCTCCGCGCACTCCGTCTCCGGTGACCTCCAGGTCCGCGGAATGATGGACGATCTAGACGAGGAACTGCCCGTCCTGGCCTTCCAAGGACCTGGCGACTACCGACTGCGCCTGCACGCACGCGGCAGGGACACCGCCGTCGACCTCGCCCCGGACGAGACCACCGAGTGGTACCTCATCCAGGTCTGGCCGGAGCCCAACCGACCGATGACCGTAGTCCGCCAGACCGACAGATTCGGTGCATCCAACCGCGGTTGATGAAGCGAACAGCCCGTCTGCCCGTCCACAACACAGCCCTCTGTGGACGGGCAGACGTGGCCGACTGGCAGAGCCCGGTACTCCACGGCCACGAACTCAGAGCCCCTCCACGGGCAGTGGATGAGACGGCTCAGGACCGGGGAAGTAAGTGGCTGCCTCAGTTCCGCGCTTATGCGCGACCTCGTGCCGCCGAGAGTCTTTGGCGACAGAACCTGAGTCCTCGAACCTGTCGTCACCAAGCGTTCGGCTTTCCAGTTCGGCACGGAGTTTCGCCTCCCGCTGAGCCGCGCCCTGCGCCAGGCTCCGGGCCCTACGCGCCTCCACCTTCAGCTGCTCAGCGGCCTGTTCATCATCACCGTGAGCACGGTGAAGCAGGACAGCTTGATCATTCCGGCTCCTCTCCTCGTCAGCAAGAACTCCTTCGTGTTCTTCGACTGGCCCAGCCGGGACAGCCAGTCCAGGGAGACGACCGTGCAGAACTCGTAGATCACGAGCCGCTTGGGCGTCGTACGCACGCAGGTTGTCTCGTTCGGTCTCAGCAAGGACTCGCTCCTCGCCACGCAGAACGCGTCGGCCGAACCGACCGACAGCGGCCAACCGCTGTTCGAGTTGGTGCAGCCGCTCCGAAGCCCTGATCCGGACGCTGGTGCACTGATCAATGGCGGTGGTGATCGTCCGGACCTCGCAGATCGCCGCAGCGCGCACAGAGAGATCCTCTTGCTGTCGCCGGAAAGCCAGCACCGCAGGGCCAGTGCCGGCCAATGTCTGTTGAGCGGCGTGAGCAGCCTTCGACTCCGCCCTGTCCGCTGCCGCCGAGGTACTGCGGGCGGCCGTCGCTGCCTTGCGGATCGCATCGCGCAGGGCGTTGTTGCTCAGGTGGGCGTACGGGCGGTTGGTGGTCGGCGCGGTGGCTTCCGGGGACGGTGTTCCGTGGGTGCTCGGATTCGCGGTCTCCGGCTCGGCATCGTCGTGGGCGGGTTCAGCGGCCCCCGGGGCTCGCGGAACAGGTAGGTCGGCAACGGCATCGCGGATGTGCTTGGGGACGGCGTTGTTCGGCAGCTCGGTGAGGATCATCCGCTCCTCGGTCCCCGACTCGACCTCGCGGATGAGCCCGGCGACCGCGCGGTCCAGTTGCTCCCGCTCGCTCTCCGGTTCCCCCTCACGAGCACGGTCGGCGTCCATCTCGTAGACGGACAGCGGAAGGAAGAGATTGGACTCCTTCTTGTCACGGGACAGCATCGTGTACAGGGCGTTCGTCTGCGCGCCGGGGCCGTAGACCAGTGCTTCCTGGACGCTGAGGCCCTGGCTCTTGTGGCCGGTGATGGCGTAGCCGAGGCTCAGGCCGCCGTGGGCGATGTAGTCGGTGTCGACCCATTCGGCGTGGTCCTGGTGGCCGTCGGGGGTCTCCTCGCGCCACTCGACGAGGACGCGGCGTTCGTCGTCGACGGCACGCACGATGCCACGGAAGCCGTTGAGGACGTCGCCGCTGGCGCCGCCGGTGCGTCGGGCACGGTAGTCGTTGGTGCGCAGGAGGACTTGGTCTCCGACCGACAGGACGAGTTCGCCTCCGCCGGCGAGCGCGTAGGTGTGTTCGGGGCCGACAAGGTCGCCGCCTGCTTTGCGTAGCGCGCGGGCGCCGAGGTTGAGTTCGTCGACGATCTCGTTGGTGGCGGCGAGCATCAGGAGCTGCTGAACGGCGGTGTGGTCGTCGTCGTACGCGATCCGCTTGTCGGCCCAGACGGTGAGCATCGCGGCGAGCGTCTCGTCCTTGTCGGCGAGAGCGTGGACGCGGCCGGTCGCGGCGAAGGTGCGCAGGGACTCCATGCGCTTGTTGTCGCGCCAGAGCTGGAGCGCACGGCGTTCGGCGGCGTCCTTCTGCCGGAAGTTCTCGGTGAGGGTGAGGCCGCCGACGAGGTGGTGGACGGCGGCGAAGTGGCCGCCGACGCCGGGTGAATGGAGCTGTTTGGGGTCGCCGATGCCGACGACCTTCGTACCGGTCTTCGCGGCGTGCGCGAGCAGCTCCGCGATGTCGCGGTCGTCGCACATCGCGGCTTCGTCGACGACCAGGACGTCCACGCCGGCCAGGCCGGGGCCGTCGGCACGGATGCCGGTGAGCCAGGAGGCGAGGGTGCGGGAGGTGATGCCGGCTTCCGCCTTGAGGTTGGCGGCGGCGACGGCCGCCGTGCTCGCGCCCGCGACGACGAGCCCGTGGGCCTGCCAGGCTTGGCGGGCGGCGTCCATGATGGTCGTCTTGCCCGCGCCCGCGACGCCGATCACGCCGTCGATGCCGTGCCCGGCGGTGAGCAACCGGTCGAGGACGGCGCGCTGTTCGCCGGAGAACGCGAAGCCCTGCTGGGCCTCGACGGTGGACAGGGTCATCGCGACCGTGTCGGTGCCGACGACGGCGGTCTGTTCGCCGAGGCGGCGGGTCGTCTCGGTGACGATCAGGGTCTCGGCGGCGACGATGTCGGCGGTGGTGTAGCGGGCGGCGTGGGTGTAGTGCTGGGCGCCCTTGGGCTTGAGCTGGACCGCGTAACCGGCGTGCCGGAGAACGGAGTTCGTGAGCTTCTCGGCCTCGTCGGCGGTCGCGATGCCGTAGGGGAGGGCGTCGAGGACGGCCGCGATGGCGGCGGCGTGGGTGAACTCCTTGGAGTGCGCGGTGAGTCCGGTCTTCGGGTCGAAGACGGTCGCGCACAGCTCGTCCAGACCAGGGTTGGACACCTGGTTGTCGTCGTGGACGGCGGCGGTGATGGCGTCAGGGTCGTCCCCAGCAGCGCGGCCTTCGGCCTGCCAGTACGCGCGCAGGACGTCGTCCGCAGCGCCCGCCGCCTCGCCGTTCTTCGCGGCCTTGGAGACGGCGGAGGCGGCGGTGCGTTCGCGCAGGGTGGCGCTGTCGTAGTCGAGTCCGAGGCGGGTGAGGAGTTCACGGACCTGGCTGTCGCGCTTGCTGAAGAGCCGGATGGTGGGCTTGGGGATCGCTGCTATCTCCCAAGCGCCGGTGCGGTCCTCGCGGCGGAAGCGGATGCCGTAGCGGTCGGCGAGTTCGCGTCGTACGCGGGCGTTCATCAGGGCCTGCGTCGCGCGGGCGTGGCGGTGCAGGTCGCGGCCTCCGGCGGCGACGGTGGACCACTGGCCGTCGGTGCCCTTGACCATGTTGGCCAGGGTGAAGTGCAGGTGGAAGTGGGGATCGCCGTACGGCGCACCGCCGACCGGGCGGGCCGCGCGATGGATCATCATCCAGCCGGAGAACCCGCTCGTGCCGACCGTGCGCGCCTCTTCGCCGTCGCCGTGCCGGCCGCGCATCGCGTACGCCGTCCACCGCTCCAGCGCGTCCACCGACTCCCGGCCCGCCGCGACGATGACCGACTCGACCTCGGCGGCCATCTCCTGGGGCGCGTACGCGAGGAACACCGACTGCGACTTCGGGAGGTCGAGGGTGACGTCCGCGCCACGGTTGCCGACCTCGACTCGTCCCTCCCGCATCGCGGCCTTGATCTCCTCCGCGTCCCAGACCTCGGCGGGGTCGACGCCCGCGGCCTTGGCCATCGCGACGGCCTCGCGTACCGCCATCGGCAGATCCCGCAGACGCCGTCCGGCTTCGGCCTCGGTCTGGAGGTAGCGGCGTTTCATGGACGCGGAGTTGAAAAGGTCGGTGGGCTGGCGGTCTGCTTCGCGGGCCTTGTTCTGTACGGCGTGCAGGAGCGCACGGGCGTCGAGGCGTCCGCCCGCCTCGGCGCGGAGGGCCTGCTCCAGGGGCTGTTCGCCGTACAGCTCGACGGCGTCGATGCCGATCGCGTCCGCGAGGGTCACCAGGGTGGAGGCGGGGACCTTGTGGGCTTCGCCGTACCGGACGAGCTGGCGTTCCATCCGGCCAAAAGCGTCCTTCTTGCGCTTCGAGTCGAGCAGCGTCTCCGGCTTCACGCCGCGTTCGGCGGCGGTGCGGCGGATCGCGCGGACGAGGGGTGCGGCGGGGAGCTTCGCGGCGGGGGCGACGGCCAGCTTGGGTTCCACCAGCGTCTGACCCGTATGCGGGTCCTCGCCTCGCATCAGGCGGCGGGCCGCCGGGAACTGGTCGGGGGACAGCACGCTGCCGGGGGTGATGTCGAACTCGGTGAGGCCCTTGCCGATCCACACCAGCGGACGTTCGCTCGCATCAAGGTGGTAGTCGACCTGGCCGTCAGCGGCAGGAGCAGGGAGAACCTCCTCGCCGTACAGCGTGCGGGCATCGAGCCCTGCCGCGGCGGCGACTTCGACGGCGTCGAACCCTGTGAACCTCGCGCGTCCGGTGTTGCGTATCTGGGAGCGGGCGCGGAAGAACGCCTTCTTCGCCTCGGTCGCGCCCAGGAGCCCGGCGACGGAGGTCCCGGTCTCCTCGGCCTTGGCCTCGATGGCGGCGATGAGAGGCGCGGCATCAACGGTGGTCGCCTTCCCACACCCATGACCTCCGGTCAGGCGGTACTCGACCTGCCCGTCCGACGGGCCGATCATCGTCACCCACCCCACCGGCCCACCCACCCCCGTTCACGAACCGACCAGATCCGGTCATCTTGGCTAATTGTATCGTCGCGAAGCGACGATACCTTGGTCCTCCAGATCTAAAAGGGCAGGTCAGACGGACTAAGCAGTGCCCTGGGAGCTGAGACTTTCTGGATGATCGCCATCGAACTGTTACCGCTGACGGGGCAGGGTGCGACATCGGCCTGCTTCTTCAATGGCAGACGCCATGCGCCTCGCCAGATGACCGCACATACCCCGTTCTGCTGTGCCACGATGAGAATGCTCGATTCAAAGAACACAAGGCTGACGGCGGGGGGCGGCACCCCGTCTCAAGTCTTCGCTCTCCTGGGGTCGACGTGCCAGGAGAACGGAACACCCATCGAAACCCGGCCCGGAGGCGATGGCGCTGACATCCTTGGGAGGCGGCCAGTAGATGCGGGTCGGCTCCGCGCGGATCTGAAACGTCGGCAGGTCCTCAGCTAGTGGCCACTGTTGTCAGGTGGTCGAGCTGAGGCTGCCATCGCACCGGGTTCGACCACCGCTAGTCGGATTGGTTGAAGGTCGAGATCCGCATGCTGCCGCACTTCAGGACCCGGCTGATGCTTGTCGTCATCGCCGTGCTCTTCTCCCTCGTGGTCGCTCTGACCACGGCTCTCCTCTTCTACGCCGCGAAGGGGAGCCTTCTGTTCGCGTTGACCGCCGGGGCCGGCGCGTTCGTCGCAACGATGACCTTGGCACTCGGCGTTCTCTCACTACTCCTCCCGTAACGAGGGACGCCGAACTCCTCATATCCCAGTGGGGCGGACCCTAGGGTCCACCCCACTCAGCTTCCCGGCATGCTGCCGCAGAGTCAGCCCGCCCGAAGGGGCCAGTCGTCGAACGGGATCGGTGAGCGGCCGGTCGCTTCGCGAACCGCTTCGTCGGTCCCGCACGGCATGCAGATCAGGACCTCGCGGTCTGCCGT
Organism: Streptomyces niveiscabiei; assembly: GCF_033794345.1. Lineage (NCBI taxonomy): Bacteria > Bacillati > Actinomycetota > Actinomycetes > Kitasatosporales > Streptomycetaceae > Streptomyces > Streptomyces niveiscabiei. The sequence goes on along the minus strand of NZ_JARAYJ010000052.1, from coordinate 16,271 downwards.
CAGCCGGGAACGCGCCGGCCTTTCGCCGAGCGGCCCGCCGCAGCGCGGGCAACGGCTCTCGGGCACGGTCACTCCTCGGGGTTCTCGCGGGCCGACTTCAGGATCAAGTGCCAGACGGTGCGGGAGGACTCCTTCTCCGAGAGCCCCTGCAATTGCCCGATCAGCTCGGCATTCTTCGCCCCAGGATTCTCCGCGAGCACCCGCCGGGCGAGGGCAAGCCGTTCATCTCCCTGATAGGGGTAGGCCAGTCCGCGGCGTCCCTTCGGCCGTCCGCCCGCGTGACCGCGCCCCTTGCGCTCCGCGAGGTACTGCCAGAGCCTCCAGCGCTTCCACTTCGGCCGCCGCCGGGTGGGGAGGATGTCCCAGTCGTCGGGTTCGGGCCAGCCCTCCGGCGGGTTCTTGACGTAGTGGGAGACGGTGGCGGAGTCGGCGAACCCGCAGATCTTCGCCGCTTCGGCGGGGCCGACCAGTTCCTCGGGGTCACCGTCGAGCTTCGGCGGGTTCGTCGTGCTCGCTGCGGCCCGCCGGCGCTGAAGCTCGTGGTGCCACTTCGCCCAGGTGTCACCGTCCCAGTGCATGACGCCGTCGAGGGTCGCGGTGACGGGCGGGTGCCCGTTGTTCTCGCGGTCGGTCCAGAGGTTCTGGAGCGTCGACTCGCTGATGTTGTGGACCTTGCGCAGGTCGGCTCGTGAGTAGAGCGTGCGGCCGGTCTCGGGGGCCAACGTTGGTCTCCTGTTCGGGGTGGTCATGGGAGGTCGTCCGGTTCCGGGGCCGACGTCCACGTGCGGGTGCCGGTCGGCTCAAGTCTGGTGAGGGTGGCTATCTCGCGCAGAGGAACGGCGGCGGCCCAGTCGGCGCGGCCGGGGTGGCCAGCGGGAAGGTTGAGCACGAGGTGCCGGCCGGTCGGCGGGAAGTCCTCGACGATGACGAAGTTGTCGGTGTCGTCGGCGCTGATGCTGTTACCGCTCTTGAGCTGGGCGAGGTCGCCGGGCTGGGGACAGTCGGGGTGCCGGTCGCATAGCATGGTCGGGTCTTTCTGGTGAGAGACATCGACGGCCAGCGCCTTGTTGCCCTTGTGCGCTGGCCGTCATTTCGTTGTGAGGGTTGGTGCGGCGCTCGGCCGCCCGGAGGTTGCCCTGCTCCGTTGACAGCCGAGTAATTAAACCACCTTTGAGGTGACCGGGGTGGGCCTCTGGCCCAGGGGACGGCGGCCATCAGAAGAGCGCCCCTTGATTCGCCGGGCCGTCGTCCACGAGGTCCGGCGGTCGCTCGACGCGGAGTTCGTAGCGGGGACGTCCCGCGTGCGGTGGAGCGTGCTCTTCGCGGCAGTAGCGATTCCAGACCAGGACCGGAGCGCCCTGGTACACCCACCCCTCCGGGTACTGGGACGTCAGCTGAAGCCAGCGGTGCCGGCTCTGCGGGATCTCCCACCTGTCCTTGACGCTGGTGATCGGCGGAAGCGTCCGCCACCCCGGGAACGCGTGGTCGTGGGCGTCCTCCACTGCCTCGTTGTCGCCGTCGCGTACGGCGCCTTCCCAGTCGCAGGCGAGGCATCCGCCCCGGAACTCCTGCTGGTACCGCCGCCCGATCAGCTTGCTGCGGGTGAGCAGGGTGGGGGTGTGGTGCGTGGGCGGCTCCAGCTCGTGTCCGAGGTCGCAGTACGCGCCGCCCGGGTGTCCGGCCTGGATGTGCCACATCCCGAACGCGCTGTGTGCGGGAACGCGTGCACGTCCGTTGCGCACTCGCCAGTGATACGTCTGGCGCGCTCGTGCGCCAAGGGGCTCGGTCACGACTCCTCGCTTCGGATGGCGGCGAGGACTTCACGAAGAGGGTCGGCGAGCAGGGCCTGTTCGGCGGGGGAGTCGAGAAACCGCAGGCCGTACGCGCGGCGAACCGCACGGCGGGCGTCCTGGTGGCGGCTGCGTTCGGGGTCGTACTGCGACCGTTCGAGCACGTCGTAGCCGTGCTGGGTGAGTACGTCGGCGATGAGAGATCGGATCTGTACGGCGTCGACGGTGCGGAAGTCGGTCTCCGTGGGGGCCGCGAGGAGTACGCGGATCAGCTCGGACGCGCTGAGGCGGGGGTGGAGGGGGACGGCGATCCGGTGGACGCCGTCCCGGCTCGGGGTGGCGCCTCCTCGGCGGCTCGGTGTCCTGGTGGTGCTGCGGAATTCCATCGTGTTGACCTTCGAGTACTCGGCGGGCGCTGTCAGAACAAGGCGCGACCGGCGGCGATGCGGAACGCGCGGGCGGCGTCGGCGGCGGTACGACCGGGCTCGGCGCTCCAGCGGTCGATGACCTCGCGGTGCAGAGCTTTCGCGGCGGCGGGCTCGGCGGCGGTGACCGGGGACCCCGTGAGGGTTTCGGCGAGGATGCCGAACGCCTCGTCGCGGGCACGGTGGATGCGGTCCCAGTCGTACCTCCGGCCGGCGGGTGCCCGCCCGTGTCCGGCGGCGACTTCGAGAGCGCCGCGCGGCCAGCAGGGCAAGGTGACGGTGCGTCCGGGACCGTCGAACAGCCGGGGACCCTGGTGGATGCCGACGTGTTCGATGTGGCGGGCGGCCCATTCGAGGATCTCGGCCGGGGTGTCCGCGATGACGACGCTTGCGGGGCTGTAGTGCATGGTGAAGTCCGTTTCGGGGACCGGGGGCGGCAGCGCACCGCCCCCGGGGTCGGTCTACTGCTGGTAGGCGGGGATGAGTTCACGGACCCGGTCCTTGCCGACGCATCCGCCCTCGTGACGGTGGGCGCTCGGCGGAGCACCGTTGCGTCCACGCAGGTGGCTCCAGAACTTCGGCCCCTCCCACGGGCACAGTTCGCAGGAGAGAAACCAGTGGTTGTCGGATCCCGGGAACCCCGTGAGGACCGCCCGCCAACGGTGAGCCGCGAGCCCCGCGAATGCCGTCCGCGCGCTCCGGATGTTGCGGTCAGTGGCGGGCATCCGCGGGTGAAGCAGGGGCACCGGTCCGTGGAGCGGCTGGAGAGCTTCGGCGCGTACGTGGTCCAGGGGGACGGCGGTGATGCGTCCGGCGGCGTACTCCTGGACGAGGTGGGCGGCGGCCATCTCGATACCCGGTACCCCCGTAGGCGGGCGGCGGAGGTTGCGCTCCCCCGTGTTGGTGTCGACCCACCAGTCCCGGTGCCACCTGTAGGCCCGGCCGATGACCTGGTCCTCGCCGATGATCACGGGGTACCGGCATGCGATGTCCGGGGTTCCGATGCGGTACGGCAAGGCGGTCTGGAGAGAAGGGTGCGCCGCGGATTCGCGGGTGTCCCGCTCGGCGTCGGGGACGGTCAGGGACCGTTCGAGAAGTTGGGTGGTCATGGTGGTGCCCTGTTCTGGTGAGAGAGGGACCCGCACCAGCGGCGCTCGGCCGCCGGCGCGGGCGAGCGGTCGTTACGCGGAGTCGGCCGTGGTGGTCTGCCGCATCTCGTCAGCGCTCCGGCGTCCCGAGACGTCGTCGTAGGGAACCGTCCAGGTCCATCCGTCGAGCCGGTTGCCCTCGGCTCGTACGACGTCCCGTCCCACGCCGTTGTGGATGTGCGGGATGGTCACCGACTTGAGGTTGACGCGCAGGACCTCGTACCAGGTGCCTCGGCAGCGTACGAAGTCCCCGCGCTGGAAGTCGGCCCGCGACCAGACCTTGAAGCCCTTGGCTTCGGCGTCCTTGATGACCGCTTCCCAGTGCTCGATCTCCTCGGTCAGCTCCTGGTGTTCGGTCACCAACTCGGGGTTGGCCGGGTTGCGGGAGTATCCCTTGGCGGGCTCGCCGCGCTGCCACTTCTCGACCGCGCGGAGGTCGGCCCGGAGCTTGGCGAGACGGCGGAGGGTGCGGCCGGGGTCCTTGCGGAACCGCTCGTAGTTGGCGGCAGCTGCCTCGCGGTCGGCCCAGTACCGGGCACGGTCGCGCTCGCTGATGCTCTTGCGCATCGCGTTGTCCATGCGCTCGTGATCGCGGCGGGCGCGGCCCTCGGAATGGTGACCGACAAGGATGGGCTGGCCGAAGGCGAACCGTTCGGACATCTCGTGGCTCGCCTTCCATGCGGCCTCGGAGTTCCGGGCCGCGTTGCCGGCGTATCCGCCGAACCGCTCGGCGCGGCTCTCCGCTCGCTCCTCCCGCTCCTGCTCGGCTTCGCTGAAGCTGCGGCGGTCGGCGTTGTCGATGGTCAGGGTGACCTCGAAGTCGGCGTCTCGGAGGCGCTGCGCGAGGAGTTCGAGGGAGGGGGTGTGGGTGGCGTGGTCGCGACTGTGGGGGAGGTACCAGCAACCGAGGTTCCTGCTCCAGCGGAAGGGCTGGCGGCCGGTCCTGCCGTACTCGCGGAGTTTCAGGATCGCTGCTGTCTTGTCGCCCCGGGTCGTGCCCTCGACGAGGGTTCCTTCCCTGCGGGTGTGCGTGATCTCGATAGTCACTGAACTGATCTTCTCTGGTGATGAGTTGGGTCTGTCCGGAGGACGGACCTTGTGTTGGAGACGGTCCGCACCACAGGCGCGGGCAGTGAGGGACGAGCGGCTCGCGGGCCGTCGCGCCTGCGCGACGGCAGAGGCTGCCGCGTCCCCGCGGGACGCGTCCTTCACGGTCCGGTGCCCGTCGGCGGTCGACGAAGTCGGCCGGCGTCGGTGAACGCACCGGACCTGTCCTGCCACCCCTGAAGAGGTGTCCGCTCTAGCGTTGAGGGCCTGCTGGTCCGGGGGTGTTGCCCTCCCCCGGACCAGCGGGACCGTGGTCAGCCGTGGTGGAGCGTGCGCCGCGCGGCGAGTTCGGCCAGCCCGGTCCGCTCGCGCCACGCGTCGAGAACGGCGGCACGGAGTGCGTCCCCGTCGTCGTAGGCGAACCGGCCGTGGCGCATCTTGCGGACGATGTCGCGGAACGTGTCCTGGTGCATCGTGGTCAGCGTGTCGTCGATCGGGGTCAGCTCGTGCGGGAACATCGCCTGGACGCTGTGGCCGGGCTGCGGGGCGCCGAGAGTGAAGTACCAAACGACCGCCATGGTGGCACTGTCCGCGAACTCCGGTCCGCCGAAGGGGCAGACGACGACGGCGGGGAGGGTGTTGTACTGGCGGGCCTGGTGCCAGGGTCCGGCCAGTACGAGCGTCGCAGTGGGGAAGTCCTGGACGGTGGGGATCTGCTGGGTGGTGAGCATGTCGTTTCCTGTCTGGTGAGAGGTTCCGCCGGGGCCGGTCGGCCCCGGCGGGGGGTGTCGGTCGGGGGTGTTGCCCTCCCCCTCCAACATGTTTAATTAAACCATGTTTTTTGATGAAGGTCAACCCACGGGGGCAAGTTCGCGTTGGCGCTCGACGGCCGTGGCGACGGCGTCGGCAATGGCACGGCCGGTCTCGATGACGCGGACGGCGGACTCGTGGACCGGGGGCCTCCTGTCCTGGGTGACGATGCCCGCGAGCGGCGGCATGACGGCCGGTCCGGGGTCGATTCCGAGGATCAGCGCGGCGACGTGCGCCGCCGACGCAACCTCGGACGGGTGCTGACCAGGGAGGGGGGCCTCAACCTCTGCGATACGTCGCCACGCGTGGCCGTACAACAGGATGCGTACGGCGGCGTCGGGGGCCTCTCGGCTGAAGTCGAACCCTCCGGCCTGCTCGGGGTCCTCGTGATACCAGTCCCGGAACTGCCCGACCAGAATGTCCCGGACGGTCTCGGCGGCGAGCGAGGTAATGACGGGCAACTCGTGGGCGTCGCCGTCGGTTTGGCTGATGTCGAACACCGGCCCGGCCTTGTAGCCGGACACCCGCCGCCCCGCCCCCTCGACTGCGTCAGCAACAGCCCCCTGCTGCCCACCGTCGGCCGTGGCGTCCTGCGCGCCTTCGGTTCGGCGCGTGATCGGCGTCCATATGCGGATGGAGGTGGACCCCTTCACCGGGAAGCGCCCAACCTTCCGCCAGTCTCCGGCGCTGAGTACGCGGGTGACATGGGGGCACTGGGCGGCAATCGCGATGGAGTTGACGGGGCTGCGGTCCGTCAGGGTCGCGGCCGTTCGCATCACCGTGGCCCAGAATTCCTCGTCGGTGACCATCGCGCCGTACGCGCGGTCCATCACGGCTTCGAGTTCGCCGCGCATCTTGGCACTGTAGGCGCGGCGCTCTTCATCGGTCATCTTCGGCTTGCGGGGCATTTCTCGGTCCTCCTGGTGAGAGTTCGATATCCGGGGCCGGTCGGCTCCGGCGGGGTGCCGGTAAGGGGGTTACCCGCCCCTTCCAACATAGTTAATTAAACCATATTTATGAGGTAGGGGCAACCCTCGCGGCGAGATGGAAGGGGTTACGGCGAACGCGGAACACCGTCCCATCGTCGGCAGTGACGCACTCGCCACGCGCCATATCCTCCAGGAATCCGCCGAGTTCGCCGGTAGCAAGCTCGGCCGCCTGCATCAGGCGCATCAACGATGCCCCGGCCTCGCGCGGCTCGTCGCCCTCGTCCACCCCGACCCACGCCCGATATCCGACCGGCAGCACCTCCGCGACGTATGCGCAGGTGCGAGGCGGAAGCGGCACGCCCTCAAACAGGCCGAACCGCTCTATGCCGTAGTCCTCCACCGCCCGCTCCGCCACGTAACGGCCGCCGCCCGGATAGCCGTCAACGTCGGCCAGATGCAGCAGGTCCGCTATCAGACCATGAATCATGTCCTTGTGCGAGTCGCAGTAGACCTCCCACGCCCTACGCGCACGATCGGCACTCTCCGACGCGGTCGAGTCGCCACTCGACACGGTGTCACCCATAACCAGCCCTTCCAGCAAGAGACCCCCGAACCGGTTTGACCCGGGGCGGTCGGGACACTCACCCTCCCGATGTCATTAATTAAACCATATTCTATGGGTGAGGTCAAGCTCCACACCCCGCTGACCTGCCTTTCCCTCGCCGCCGGACTGGCACCGCTCCGCCGGGCCCGGCCACAACGGGCCTCGGCGGGGTTCCCTCCTCGGTCGGACAGCTCCGCCGGATCAGGGTTCCGGGCGCGGCGTCCAGGCTCGCGAAGCGACCGCGAAGCGGCTCGGCCTGGATGCCGTGTCCGGGTTCCTGATACGCCCCCTGGGTGTCCGACCGAGGAGGGAACCCCGCCTTTCCCCACCCGCACCACGACGTTCCCGCACCCGACCGACCGGCCCCCTCCGAGGGAGGACCCGCCGGAGGCATGAAGTCTTTGAACCGACGCCCAGCATCTCCGCAAGTAGGGCTGTACGACAGGCTTCCCTCTCGCCCAGCTACGAAAGGTGACCGGTACCTGGTCCCTGAACGCGCTGGAAGGGGGCCGCCCCCAGAAGGCCAGCCCCCGGTGCCAGGCCGGGATCAGCAGGACGCTACCCAGCGGTGGGAACGGAGACTGGCGTTGAAGCTGCTGTCCCGTCCCCCGTTCTGCGACAGACAGCCGCTGTAGTTGGTGTAGTTGGCGCCGTGGTAGAAGGCGACGCCGTCATAGGCGGACGAGGTGCCACGGTTCCAGGCTGACCGGGCGTTCTGTGTGTCGGACCACGAACACTGGACGGAACCACCCCACCAGTCCGGGTCGGCGCTGGACCAGGCGCAGCGGCTGCCGGTGCCGTTGGTGCCGCTCCAGACGCACACGTACCCGACGGGACACTCCCAGGCCCGCACTGCGGCGTTCGCCGTGCCGGGCACTACCAGGCTCAGGGAGGCCAGAGCGCCGGTGAGGCCGACGACCGCCAGGCCCCTGCGGAACCGACGTCGCCCGGGCGTGCTCTCGTGCTTGTTCGAGGACATACCGATCCCCTTCTCATGGTCGGTGCCGAGATCCGCTGTGGACACCACGACCGCGGTCGAGCGACGGCGGCGTCGGATGATCCGTATCCCCGTTCCGGTCGGCGGATCCGGCTGGCGTGAACTTATGTTCCGCGCGCCCTCCACCTGCTGTCATGCTCGTGCGAGCCCACTGAAACATCGCAGATGGCAGAGGGGCAGAGAAGAGGAAACGGGATGCTCCGCTTCCATTTCACGCCGGAGGACCTGACCCGCCTCAGAGTGGCCGCCGGGCCTCATCCACTCTGGGAGATCACGGTCAGTCTGCACCGCTTCCAGACCCGCGAGGGCCGCTGGGCCCACGCGTCCTGGTACCGCACCGCCTGCTCCACGCTCCGCGAGACCGGCTTGGACCGTACTGTGATGCCACTGCTCCTGCCGCTCTTCCCGCGAGCCCGCTACTTCCCGGACTTCCTCACGCCGACCGAAGGCATCGAGGGGCTGGACGCCGGTCTCGACAGCATCCTGTCGACCCCGCGCCGCCGAGTAGCCGACGAGGTCGCGCGACTCCAGAGCACCGTGGGTGCGCCGGCCTGGGTGCACCGGGTCGCCGAGGGGGAAGCGAGGAGACAACTCGTACACGCCCTGCGCACCTACTACCGTACGGTGATCGCCCCGCACGAAGAACACATCCACGAACGCCTGCACGCCGAGCGGGCCAGGTACACCCGCACGCTGTCCCGCGTCGGCATCGAGGCCGTGCTCGCCGACCTGACCCCGGCGATCCGCTGGCGCCACCCCGTACTGGAGATCCCTGCCTACCCGCACCGGCGTGACGTCCACCTCGACGGGCGCGGGCTGTTGCTGATCCCCTCCTACTTCTGCTGGAACACCCCCGTCGCCTTGGCGGACCCTGGCCTCCCGCCCGTCCTGATGTATCCCGTCCAGCACATCCCGGCGACGGCGCCCCCTACCGCCTGCGCACCTCTGAACGGCCTGCTCGGCCCCACCCGCGCGGCCATCCTGCGCGCAGCCGCGTCCGGCTCCACCACTACCGAGGCCGCCCGGCACGCCGGTGTCACCCCCACCACGGCCAGCCACCACACCACGCGGCTACGCGACGCCGGGCTGATCACCAGCCACCGGTACGCCAACACCGTCCTGCACACGCTGACCCCGCTCGGCGCCGCCCTGCTTCAGCGCAACAAGCGGAGCCAGGCGGGCGCATGGCAGTCCCTGGACACTGACACCGGCGAATCGGGCACCTGACCGGACGAAGCACGAGCCGCGACCGGTCAGCGAACCTGGCGGGCGTTGAGGCTAGCGGCCTAGCGTGTTCTCGGGCTTGGGTTGTTCCTCATGGATGTTCGGTGGTGCGGCCGGGCGCGCGCCACGCCCGACGGGGGGGTGGCCGCCATGGTCGCGCGGAGCGCGGCAGACAGCACCGTCGTGCCCTCCAGGGCACGCCCTTCGGCCCGGCGTCCGGACGGTCCGGTAGGGCCGCCTTCGGCCCGGACGTTCCGGCCGGCTGCGAGCCGGGCCAGGCTGAGCCGTCCTTCCGGGACGTCCTTCGCGGGGTTCCCGCGCTGTCGGCCGCGCTCGCACCAGAAGCTCGGCCGGCGATAGGCGCGCGGGACGCGGGCGGCTCGATGCCGGCCGGGTCCCGGCCACCCGCCGGGGGCCGGTCGGGCGGCGGCAGTGCCGCCCGACCGGCGCCGTCACGCGGCGACCAACTCCCGTTCCTCGATGGCCTCGCGCTCGGTAACACGGCACCGGGTCAGTACGGTCTGTGCCACCTCGCCGTAGGTGTTGTGGTCCTTGACCGTGCCGGTCACCTCGACCTCGTCGCCCTGGTCGGGAACGTCGGCCGCGCTGCTGAACCAGACATAGACGTTGCCGCTCGCGTCCTGGAACTTGACCAGTCGACGGCGCTGGGCGCGGTAGCCGTAGTGGCGCTCCTCCAGCTCGATCACGGTCGTCACGGTGGCGGCGACGGTGAGCCGTTCTCCCACTTTCCCCTGAGGGACCGAGCAACTGGCCGCGCGCTCGGCTGCGGCTCTCTCCTGGTCCCGGTGCCATCCGGCGATCGCGGAAACCAGCGTCGGAAGGTGCCGTTGGCCGACCGTCTCTCCCTTGGCCAACTGGGCAATCTTGTGGCGGTAGTCGTTGGTGCTGCCGTACCCCTGAACGGCCCACTCCCGTACGGCGGCGGCCGTGGCGTCGGCGCCGGGCTGGGCGTTGACGTCCGCGCGCCACTCCTCGGAGATCCGGCGGTCGAAGAAGTAGGCGGACACGCTATCGGCGGTCGGCGTGGCCTTCTTCCGCTCCTCGGACCGGGCGTAGAAACGACCGTCCATCGACACGACGGCGGCGGCCACCTGGAGCACCCTGTCCACGGGCAACCGGACGTCGGCGGGAACGCCCTCGGCTCCCAACTCGTCCCAGTCGGTGTCCTTGATCTTCTCCAGCTTCCACAGTGCCTGAAGTCCCTTGATCGGCAGGCCCGTGTACGGCTCGACGCACGTGGTGCCCAACTGCCGGTACTCGCCGTTCTCGTGGCGCGCGAGGTAGGTGATGGTGCGGTCGCGCTCGACCTTGCATCCGTAGCAGAAGTTCTCCAACACCCGTATCCCGAGCGCCTCTTCGGCAAGCTCGTCGGAGAGTCCGGGGAAGGTGCTGAGGATCGTCTCGCCTTCGTCGTCGTGGTCGAGTCGGGCGACGACCGTCCACCCGGCGTGGCGGGGGATTCCGCCGGTGAGCGTGACGGTCACGAAGTACCGCTTGCCGATCACCCGGCCGTCGCAGTCCCTGTAGTCCGCGAGGAACGGCGGGGACATCTCGAACGCGTAGGGGTTCAGACCGTGGATCGCGGCGCGGGCGTTGGTGGCCTCGACAAGCTGGCGGACGTGGCTCTCCGCCGTCTCCGGGACGTCGAAACGCAAGACAGAGCTGTTCATCGGATTGGTGCTCCTGCTGGTGAGAGGGGGATCGAGTGCCCGGCCGGGCGGGTTGCCCTCCGCGTGCGGCCGGGTGTCGGGCCGATGGCGGCCCGCGTGTCGGAGGGGGTGTTGCCCTCCCTCTCCGACACATTTAATTAAACCATGTTTTCAGCTCTGGGGCAAGCATCCCGACCAGGAATCTCCAGTGCGGCACGGTCGCGGAGGAACGCGGCGAACAGGGCGGCGGTGTAGCTGTCGGCGGTGCCGTAGGTGCGGCGGCAGTCCAGCGCTCCGATGCGCTTCCCCCGGTAGTGGACGGGGAACGGCTGGCCGGGGGCCGGGATGACCAGCACGTACAGGCCGCGCGGGGTGTCCACGCGCAGAACGACGGCGGCGGCCTGGTGGTCGTAGGCGGCGGACCAGCGGGCAGGACCGATGCCGAATTCCGCGAGTCCGGCCGCGATCGCGCGGGCCTGCATGATGTCGGCGGTGGTGCCGGGGTCGGGTTCACCGGGGGCAGGGACGCAACCGCATCCGTGGTCGTCGGCATGGGTCTCGAACAGAGCTGTACGGGTCACTGCGGGGCTCCTGGGGTGACCGGGGGCGGGAGGGGTCCCCGCCCCCGGGAGTCGGGCTGCTGAGGGATTCAGGCGGCGGCTTCGTCGTCGTTCGCCGGTTCCTCGGCTTCCTGCTCGCCGGTCTCCTCAGCGGCACCGGCCCCCCGCTCCGCTCCCTGCTCGCCTCCGGACGTGATCGCGGCGCGGGGCTTCTTCTTCGTCGGGTCGTACGGCTCGTCGTCCACAACGGACTGCTCGATCGGAGTCAACGGGTACCCCAGCGCTTCCAGCACCATGAACCACCGGCCCGTGGGCTTCCGGCTCCAGTCGGACCGCTGACTGTCCGTCCGCCACGCCGACCGCGTCGCGCACTTCTCGCGGACTGCGGCGAGCGCCGCGAACTGGAGTTGTGGAGCCCTGCGGGGGTCCTTGGCCACGTGCCCGGCGAAACCGCCCCGGTTCTTGGCCTGCTGGCTGTTCAACCCTAGGAAGGCGGCCAGGATCTCGGTGGTCGGCTCCTTGTTCAGATCCTCGGAGATACCCCAACTTCCGTTGAGAAGTGCATTGTTGACGTGCCCGATCAGGTCGTTGGTGATGTTCTTCGGCAGGTTGCGCCGCTTGATCAGGTCCGTGATCCACTTCCGGCGCAGGGCCTCGGCGGCGTCCCAGTCAAGGTTCCCCTTCTTCACGGCGGCGCGGGCGGCGCGCTCGGCCTCGACCTCGGCGGCGGTCTTCGTGGCGCCGCTGCCGCTGGCGCTCACGGGCGCCGTGTGGCCGTACAGACCGGGAGCGGAGCAGTACGGCTCGTACCGGTCGCCCCGCCGCTCGTCGAACACCCACACCAACCCCTTGCAATCGGCGTGCTCCTCGGCGCTGATACCGCGCAGTCGCCACACGGCAACCGCGCGCTCGGACAGTTCCTCAGCGTCCCTGACCTTCTGTCCGGCCGCCTCCAGCTCCGCACGGTGGGCTTCGGCCTTGGCCCGCTGGTCGCGCTTGGTCCGCTCGATGGCAATGGCCCAGTCGATGTCGCTGGCGTCGGCGTCCTCCTCGGCGGCGGCCTCGGTGATCGCTCCGAGCGCCTCGGCGTCGTCGGCGAACTCGGCGAGCGCGGCCATGTGCTCGAACGTCCACGCGTAACTGCTCGCGCTCGCGACGGCGGCGCTCAACTTCTCGTCGGACCGGACCTTGACGACCGTCCTGACGTCCTTCTGCCGTACGCCTGCGGCTCGGGCGATACGGCCCACCTGCGCGCCCGCCTCGGCCGCGCTGAACATGGCCTGGTTCACCTCCGACGGCGTCAGGCTCTTGCGGTGCTGCGCGGTGGTGATCATGTCGAGGAACTGCCCGGCGGCATCGCGATCTTCCTCGTCCCACTCGTACGGCAGGTGCGTAAGCCCCGCGTCCTTCGAGCCGTGGAAGCGGCGGTTGCCGTCGTTGACTTGGAGCACCCCGCCGTCAAGTCGCTGAATCTTGACGGGAATTCGGCATCCCTCGGCGCGGAGGGACTCCACGAACGCCGCGTTGATGTCCAGGTCTTCACGGGCGTTCTTCGGGTGCGGGGTGAGCGCGTCGATGCGGATCACCGGGCGGAACGTGACCGGGACGGCCTCCAGACCTGCGGCGACGGCGGCGGCGAGACGCTGAAACCCGTCAACGATCTGCGGCACATCGCCGTGGGTCCGCACGACGTACAGCGGCTCCTTGACGCCGTTCTCCGCCACGTCGGCCAGCAGATCGGCCGGGGTCTCGATGTCACGTAGGTTGCCCGGGTGCGCGGCAAGTTCGGCGACCGTGAGGGTCGACCACAGGGTGGGGGTCGCCTCGGAGCCGGCTCGGTTCTTGACGTTGAGCATCGCTTTTCTCTTCCTGGTGAGTTCCGTCGGGCCGTTCGGCCCGGTGAAGGGTCGGGAGGAGGTGTTGCCCTCCCCCTCCCAACGTCATTAATTAAACCATGTTCTATCGGATGGGGCAATCCGAGACGACGTGATCGGCGCCACTCAGGCAGCGGGCTGCGGCGGCGCGGATCATCGCGGCGGCCTCATCGGTGGTGCGCTCGGGCGCGTCCCCCCAACACCACAACACGGTGCGCCGGTAAGCGTCTTCGGTGAGCCGCAGTTTCCTCCACCGAAGACTTGGAACGGCGCGGCCGTTGATGTGGTCGCTGAGCACCACCAGGGAATCGGCAAGGGCCTGGTGAAAGACTTCCCACGGTTCACCGCGCACGGTCCAGCGGGGCCGCGCGGCGCGGACTCCTCGCTCCCATGCGTGCAGCACGGTGCAGGGGGCGGCGTCGCCCATCCGGCCGGGCTGCCAGAGGTGGTCACCCTGGTAGAGGCCGACTCGTTCGATGTGGTTGGCGGCGGTGGTGAGGATGCGGGAGGGGGTTGCGGGGCGGTGACGTGCTGACATGCTGTGACCTCCTGGGGTTTTGATCAGCACTCGACCGTGGCCGTCAGAGCATCAGGATGTTGGGGGCATCGGGCGTAGTACCTCGAACCGACCGTGCTGGACGGCCACTTGCGACAGACAACGCGCGTCAGGTTCTCGGTGGACCCACAGACCTCGCACGACACCCACGCTCTACCGGCCTGCATCTGGTCGTTGTCGCTTCTCCACCGCGCCGGAGGGCGGTTCTTCAAAGACATGGGAATTCCTTCCTTCCGACAGAGCCGGGGACGACGGGGCCGCCGCCCCCGGCGGAGTTGACCACTAGGAGGCGAGCGCCCCGGCGACCGTGGCACCGATACGGCGGGTTCCGCCGATATCGGCCCGGTTTCCAGCAGCGGCACCGGCGCCGTACCCGCTACCGCTGTACGAGCCACGCTGCGTCCGCACGTGCGGGTTCTCGACCTTGAAAGCGGCCTGGACCATGGCGTCGCGGTCGGCCAGCACAAGTTCACCGCTGCGTCCGGCGGCCGACGTCTCTGCGCTGGCGGCGGCTCGGGCGGCGTCCTCGGTCGCCTTGAGCCGTTCGGTCACCCGCACGATGAACCCGATCTGCCACGAGTTCCGCCACGCTCGCGCGCTCCGGACTCCGTACGGCACAGCTTGCGCGTTCAACCCGTTGAACATCTGAAGCTGAAGCGAGGCGTACAGGATCTCGGCGCGCTGCACGTCGGACTCGAATCCGACGATCTTGACCCGTCGCGTACCGGGCTTCTGCCCACCGATGTGGAGGGGCTGGCATCCGACGGCTTCCGCGATGAAGTACATGAGGCGGGCGCGCGGCATGGACCACGGGTTGGGCAGGTCGACGTACCGAGCGACGATCCCGTCCCGCGACGGCTGACCATCGCTCAACAGGGCTTCGTCCACACCGTACTTGGCCATCATCTCCATTGCCCGTGTGCGGGCAAGCTCGGCTTCCGCCTCGGGGGTCGCGGAGTTCTCGGCCTTGGCGAGTAGCGCCTTGATGGTGGCCAACTTGGGGTTCACGTCTGCTTGGGGAGTACCCATAGCTCTGCTCCTGGTGAGAGTGACTAACCGAGGCCGACTGAACCTCGGGGTGTCGGTCGGGGTGTTGCCCTCCCCTCTCGACATGTTTAATTAAACCATGTTTTAAGCTCCCGTGCAACCCCCCTGCGGTTCCTCCCCCCGGCCTCCGGCTGGCGCCTCAGCCACAACGCGCCTGCGGTGGGGTTCCCTCCTCGGTTGGACGGCACCGCCAAGCGTGCAGTGGTGCAGGGGTGCGAGGTGGAGCGCCCGGAAGCTGGGACTTTCTGAGGTACGAGGAAAGTCCCAGACCCGGACGTACGACCTCGCACCCCTGCGGCGCGGTGCGCTCCGCTGGGACGACCGACCGAGGAGGGAACCCCACCGCCACCCCCACCCCGACCACGACGGCGGGCCAGCCGACCAACTCACCCCCCTCCCCCTCCGAGAGCGGACCCGCCGGAGGCACTCTCTTTGAGCGACAGCAACCCGCCCAGGTAGTCAACGGACCGAATACAAGGGGAACTTGCTCTCGTCGGCGGCCTGTTCCAACACCTCACAGTTACTCGTCAGACCGCGCTGCTTCCTCATCCTCCTCGACATGTGAGTTCTTCCTGACCTCACGCCTACGGTGCCCACCATGAACCACCACCCCAGTCGGCGCTGTGCAGACGCCCTCGGCGCGCCAACCTCCTGGCGCAGGATCAACTCACCGGTTCCGAAAGTGGGTTGCTGAGATGACGTCGCCGGACGGCGTAACAACGGCGGAGCTACGGCGACGAGTACGGGCCGTAGAGACCCTCCAGATGAAGACCCGCGAGTTGGCTGCTCAGAGCGTTCTGACCACACGAAAAGCCGCTGTAGAAGCGGCAGTTGCCAAAGAAACGGCAGACCGCGAAGCCCGCGAGGCGACCGCAGCGGCCTTGCGCCTGTACGACCAGGACTCGGAGCTGGTGGCCGACCTCCTCGGTGTTCCCGCCGAAGAGCTGGAGCGGGACGCGAAGGCTGTCACCGCCGCGCGCGCCAAAGAGGTCATCGAGGCACTGCGCACTCGCGCGGGCCGCCCACGCCCCCGCCGCTCACGGCCGGCCAACTCCACCTCTCAACACCACTCTCAGGAAACCGGAGTTGTGGAGACCACCGCCCTGAACGACACCCAGGGCAATGTCACATGACCGGCTTCCCGGCCTCTTCCCGCTCTCCACCATGCACGGCCACGCCGCGTCGCCTCAGGAGGGTCCCGAACAGCTCGCGCTGATCGGGACCCCGTCTCCCGTACGCATCCCCGCCGTCGAGTGGTCGGCCTGGCTGTCCGACGCATCGACACAGACCCGGTACTGGGCCAAGGTGCATCGCACTACGTCGGATACGGACTGCTGGTTCTTCTACGGTGCGATCTCCAGCACAGGCCACGCCAGCTTCCGCGCGGCCTCCCTCCCCGGCCCGACCCGACGAGGCACCGTCCCCGGCCACCTCTACGGCTACCAGCTCGCCCACGGCGTGATCCCCCGCCTGGGCTGGGACAACGATAGCCCGGGGCCTTCCCCCGAAGCGTGGACACCGTTTGCTATGCGGCAGTGGTCAGCGTAGCTGATCGCTGTTCGAAGGCGATGGGGCTGATGTAGCCCAGCC
>NZ_JARAYJ010000051.1:46792-50768 GCF_033794345.1 Streptomyces niveiscabiei | reverse complement strand
CCGCCGACCTGGCCACCGCCCTCACCTCAGCCGCGCTCGGCATCCTCCTGCGCGGCAGCCCCGACGGCGCCACGACCGCGCTGACCCGGCACCTCGTCCCTCTCACCTGAAAAGGGAACCCTGTATGGCACTGATACGGATCGACGGCGGCAACCTCGTCGTCGTGATCGAGGGCCTCGACAAGCTCTGGGCCTTCAAGGGAAGCCTGACGATCCCCCTGGCCAACGTCCGGGGCGCGACCGCCGACCCCGGCATCTCCACCGACCCCAAGGGCATCCGCGCGCCGGGCTCCCACGTCCCCGGCGTCATCACGGCAGGCACCTTCCACCAGGACGGCGAAAAAATCTTCTGGGACGTCAAGGACCCGTCGAAGGCCGTCGTGATCGAACTCTCCGACGAGCGGTACACCCGCCTGGTGCTCCAGGTCGACGACCCGCGCGCGGCGGTCGCCCTGGTCGAGAACGCCCTTGCGTAGAAGGGGAGTCGGACCCATGTTCCGCTGCTTGGCGACGGCTCTGCTGGCCCTGACGGCCGCCACCGCCACCCCGGCCACGGCGGCCCTCGCCCTCGTACCCGCCACCGACCGCGAGATCACCTTCACAGCCGACGGCACGACCGCGTACGGCACCCTGCACATCCCCGAACACCGCGCCGGGCAACGGCTGCGGGCGGCTCTCCTGCTGCCCGGCAGCGGCCCCACCGACCGCGACGGCAACCAGCCGCCCGTGTCCACGCCGAACACCCTGGCCCAGTTGGCCGACGCCTTCGACAGGGACAAGATCGCCACGCTGCGGTTCGACAAGTACGGCACCGGCCGCACCGGACTCGGCGCCTACCGGGACCACCCGGAGAACCTCGACTATCCCGCTTTCGTCCGCCAGGCACGCGCCGCCTACGACGTGCTGCGCGACCAGCCGGAGACCGACCCGCGCGCCCTGCTGATCGCCGGGCACAGCGAGGGCGCGCTGACCGCACTCCTGCTCGGCGGCACCGTCCACCCCCGCCCGGCGGGCCTCGCGCTCCTGCAACCGCAGGCACTGCGCCTGCTCGACCTGGTCGCGCTCCAGCTCAAGGCCCAGACCGCCGAGGCGACCCGGCAGGGCCAGTTCACCCCGGAGCAGCAGCGCGTCATCGACGCGGCCATCGACAGCGCCGTCACCTCCCTGCGCGCACACCGGCCGGTCGACACCACCGACCTGCCCCCCGCCGTCGCCCAGCTCTTCGAGGCGTTCCAGGGCCCCAGCGCCCGGTTCGTCCGGAGCGACGACGCCATCCACCCACCGGACACCGCCGCCGCGCTCCGCCCAGGCACCAGAGTGCTGCTGACCTGCGGCACGAACGACGCCCAGGTCCCCTGCGCCACGACGGACGCCCTGACCGCCGCCCTGCGTCACGCACACGCCGGGCGACCGGGCCGCGTGACGCTGCCGGAAGTGGACCACCTGCTGCACGACACGGCCCACCCGGACACGCTCGCACCCTCCGCACTCGACGCCCTGCGCCGCCTCACCCGCCCCTGACGCCGGCCGATCCCTCACCCGACGCCGACGCCGACCCCGACGCCGGCGCCGACTCCGACGTCGGCCGCCGCCTCACCCGCCCCCGACCGTGAACCCGATCACCGACCCGCCCCCGGCCCGCCGATGCGCGTACGGCGTCCCCCCGTGGGACAACGCCACCTCCCGCACGATCGACAGCCCCAGCCCCGACCCCGGCAACGACCGCGCGTCGGCGGCCCGGTAGAACCGGTCGAAGACCCGCGTGAGGTCGTCCTCCGCGATCCCGGGCCCCCGGTCGAGCACCTCGACGCGCACGGTCCCGGGCCGGGCGGGCCCGGTGACGCTGACCTCGATCGGCCCCTTCCCGTCCCGGTCGAACTTCGCGGCGTTCTCGACCAGGTTGGAGACGGCCCGCTGCAACAGCCCGGGCCGCCCGTCGGTGGTCGTGTCCCCGCTGACGCGCACGACGACGTCCCGCCCGCTGCGCCGCCGTACGACCCCGGCGACCTCCTCCGCGATGTCCGCGAGGTCGACCCGCTGGGGCGGCTCGGTGTCGGACTGCCCCGCCGCGAGATCGACGAGCTCGTTGACGAGATCGGTCAGCTCGCGCGCCTCCTGCCCGAGATCGGCGACGAGCTCCTCCCGTGTGGAGAGCGGGAGTTCGTCTATCCGGCGCAGCAGGGAGATGTTCGTACGCAGTGAGGTGAGCGGCGTGCGCAGCTCGTGCCCGGCGTCCTGGACGAGCCGCCGCTGGTCCTCCTCGGACTGCGCGAGCCGCCCGAGCATACGGTCGAAGGCGCGGCCGAGCCGCCCGACCTCGTCGTACCCGGTGACCGGGACCTGGATGCCCAGCCGGCGGGTCCGGGCGACGTCCTCCGCCGCCATCGTGAGGACGACGAGGCGCCGGGTGATCCGGCGGGCCAGCCACCAGCCGAACAGCCCGGCGGCGGTGACGACGACTCCCATGAGGAAGAAGGTGCGCTGCTGGAGGTTGCGCAGCAGGTCCTCGGTACCGCTGAACTCCTGGGCGACCTGGACGGCGCCCCAGCCGCGCCCGAGGGAGACGGTCGCGACGCGGTAGACGTCGTCGCCGACGTCGACGTCCTTGTGCTCGACGAGCGTTCCGGAGACCTTGGCCGCCGCGATCTTCCGGTCCGCTTCGGTGACGGGCAGCTTCGGCTGGCCGGGGTCGGCGACGTCGCCGGCGGGCCCGAGCACCTGCACGTTCGTGCGGGCCGGCCGCACCAGGTCGTGGCCGGGCGCCGACGACGAGAAGTCCTCCGGCGTCATCCTCTGCTGCCGGACCTCGTCGCGCAGGTCCTGGACGACCTCGCTGAACACGGACTGCTGGTCGACCCGGACGAGCCGCGCGGCGGCGTTGTACGACAGGATGCCGACCAGCATCGTCACGACCGCGGTGACCGCCGCGAACGACACGGCGAACGTCGTACCCAGCGCGGCCAGCCCCGGACGCCGGCGGGCCAGCAGCCGGCGCAGCCGGTCCACTCAGTCCTCCCTGAGGACGTACCCCACACCCCGGACGGTGTGAATCAGCTGAGGGGCACCGGGCTCGTCGAGTTTCCGCCGCAGATATCCCACATAGACGGCGAGATTCTTCGAACCGGGGCCGAAGTCGTATCCCCAGATACGGTCGTAAATGGTGGAGTGGTCCAGCACGATCCCCGAATTCCGCACCAGCAGCTCAAGGAGCTCGAATTCGGTCCGCGTCAATTCGAGTTCACGCCCGCCGCGCCAGGCCCGGCGGGCCTGGGGGTCCATCCGCAGGCCGGCGGCCTCGATGTGCCGGTCGGACACGGGGGGCTCCTTCGGCGCGGCGACGGCACTGGCCGGGGCGGCGGGGCCGGCACCCGCGCCGCTGCGCCGCATCAGCGCGCGGAGCCGTGCGAAGACCTCCTCGACGTCGAAAGGCTTGACGACATAGTCGTCGGCCCCCGCATCGAGTCCGGCGATCCGATCAGCGGTCTCCACCAGCGCGGTCAGCATCAGGATCGGCGTCCGGTCCCCCTCGGCCCGCAGCACCCGGCACACCTGGAGTCCGTCGATGCCCGGCATCATCACATCGAGCACCAGCACGTCCGGCGGCGACTTGTGCGCGTGCGCGAGCGCTTCCACACCGTCCGCCACCGCCGTGACCTGATACCCCTCCAGCGTCAGCGCCCGCTCCAGGGCATGGCGGATGGCTCGGTCGTCTTCGGCAAGCAACACGGTCTGAGGCACCGGTCCAGTCTGCCAAGCCGAACCCCTCTCCGGCCGCGACGACCACCATCACGATCACCCTTTTTACCTGCCTCTCACCGTCCCGAAGACAACCGAAGAACCAACTCCCAGACGCACCCCCACCCCCTCCCGAGACACCCCCGCAGGGCCGCAGGGCCGCAGGGCCGCAGGGCCGCAGGGCCGCAGGGCCGCAGGGCCGCAGGGCCGCAGGGCCGCAGGGCCGCAGGGCCGCAGGGCCG
>NZ_JARAYJ010000051.1:4036-46692 GCF_033794345.1 Streptomyces niveiscabiei | reverse complement strand
GGGCCGCAGGGCCGCAGGGCCGCAGGGCCGCAGGGCCGCAGGGCCGCAGGGCCGCAGGGCCGCAGGGCCGCAGGGCCGCAGGGCCGCAGGGCCGCAGGGGGCAACGAGCGGGGGGCTTGTGGGGGGCGGTGGACGGGCTGTCTCGGTGGTCCGGGGCTCCGGCTTCTCGGTGGCGTCCCGCCGAGTGGTGTAGCCGGTCGGCTTTGGCGGCGCCGCAGGTCGCGACCGGGTTCGGCCTGACGCGCCGAGCTCATGGCGACCCGCGCTGCCCTGACCGGCTCGCGCACCGGCGTGGTACTTCGGCCCGGCCAGCCGGTCACAGACCATCCGTACCGGCACGGTCCGGATGGCTACACCACTTGGCGGGACGCCACCGGCTTCTCCGGGACCGGAGGTCAGGCCGCCGGAGGCGGGGCTCCGGGGCTCCAGGGGTGCGGGGATACCGGAGGGCCAAGGCGGCCGGTCCGTCTCCGCAGCGCCAAGGCGGCCGGTCCGTCTCCGCAGCGCCGGGCGGAGCCGTCGGGGCAGACGGCCGGAGGCCGCGTACGAGCTCCCGGCGCTCGCCGTTCCGCCGCCCACCCAGCCCCTGCCGCCTCTCCGACCCCTCTCGCCCCTCCAACTCCTCTTCCCCTCCGCCGCTCACCCCCTGCCCAGCAGCCACCCTCTGCCCAACGGCCACCCCCTGCCCGCCGCTCACCTCCTACCCAGCAGCCACCCCCTGCCCGACGACCACCCCCTGCCCGACGACCACCCCCTGCCCGACGACCGCCCGCCTTCCGGGGCCACCCGCCTTCCGGGGCCGGCTGACCACCGGACCCGCCCCCGCCGCCGGGCGCCCCCCGCCCCTCACCCCTACCTCACTCCGAGCCGCCCCCGCCGAGTGCCGCCAGGCGTTCCGCGAACGGTACGTCGATCTCGAACTCGTCCCTCGGTTTCGGGGGCCGTACCCCGGAGGAGCCGCGCAGCAGCGCGCCGAGTTCTCCCGCCGCTCGTTCGACGCGGGCCGGCAGGCCCTCCGCGCCCCAGTCCTCCGAGGCCGCGTAGACGCCGGTCGGGAGGACGACGGCGCGGAGGTAGGAGAAGAGGGGGCGCAGGGCGTGGTCGAGGACGAGGGAGTGGCGGGCCGTACCGCCGGTCGCCGCGATCAGGACCGGCTTCCCGGCGAGGGAGTCCTTGTCGAGAAGGTCGAAGAAGGACTTGAACAGACCGCTGTAGGACCCCGAGAAGACAGGCGTGACGGCGATCAGCGCATCGGCCCCGACGACGGAGTCGAACGCGGCCCGCAACCCGTTCCCCGGAAACCCGTTCACGAATGCGTGCGCGATCTCCACGGCGAGTTCCCGCAGCTCGACGAATTCCACCTCGACACCGGGTACGCCCCGCTGGACGGCGACGGAGAGCCGTTCCCCGAGCAACCGCGTGGACGAGGGAACACTCAGCCCCGCGGAAACGACGACGAGTTTCATACGGCGGCCTCCTCGGAGTTCTTCGCGGCCAGCAGCGATTCATGGGTGGGCGCCTCGGGAACATCCGCCCCGCGCCCCACGGCGAATTCCTTCCGCAGCACCGGAACGACCTCCTCCCCGAGCATGTCGATCTGTTCGAGCACCGTCTTCAACGGCAGCCCGGCATGGTCGACGAGGAACAGCTGCCGCTGATAGTCCCCGGCGTACTCGCGGAAACTCAGCGTCTTCTCGATGACCTGCTCCGGCGTCCCCACGGTCAGCGGGGTCTGCGCGGAGAAGTCCTCGAGCGAGGGCCCGTGCCCGTAAACCGGCGCGACATCGAAATACGGCCGGAATTCCCGCACGGCGTCCTGCGAATTCCGCCGCATGAACACATGCCCGCCGAGCCCGACGATCGCCTGTTCCGGCGTCCCGTGCCCGTAGTGGGCGAACCGCGCCCGGTACAGCTCGATCATCCGCTTGGTGTGATCGGCGGGCCAGAAGATGTTGTTGTGGAAGAACCCGTCCCCGTAATACGCGGCCTGCTCCGCGATCTCCGGCGACCGAATGGAACCGTGCCAGACGAACGGCGGCACATCGTCCAGCGGACGGGGCGTGGAGGTGAATCCCTGGAGCGCCGTACGGAATTTCCCTTCCCAGTTCACGACGTCCTCGCGCCACAGCCTCCGCAGCAGCGCGTAGTTCTCGATCGCGAGGTTGATGCCCTCGCGGATGTCCTGCCCGAACCACGGATAGACCGGCCCCGTGTTCCCGCGCCCCATCATCAGGTCGACGCGCCCGTCGGCGAGATGCTGGAGCATCGCGAAGTCCTCGGCGATCTTCACCGGGTCGTTCGTGGTGATCAGCGTCGTGGAGGTGGAGAGGATCAGCTTCTCGGTCCGCGCGGCGACGTACCCGAGCATGGTGGTCGGCGAGGACGGGACGAACGGCGGGTTGTGGTGCTCCCCGGTCGCGAAGACGTCGAGCCCGACCTCCTCCGCCTTGAGGGCGATGGCGACCATCGCCTTGATCCGCTCCCGCTCGCTCGGTGTCCGACCGTTCGTGGGGTCGGGCGTGACATCCCCGACGGTGAAGATCCCGAACTGCATCCCCGCTCACCCTCCAAATAGTTGACCGTTGAACTATACCGCCGGAACGCATCCCTCTCCAGCGCTATTCCCCGGCATACGATCCCCTCCATGGCGGCTCCCCAGGACACCCGAGGCATCGTCGACCCCGTGACCCTCCTCACACGCGTCCACTTCCGCCGCCACCTCCCCGCGCCCCCGCTCCGCCCCTACATCGACCGGTACTGGCTGATCGACTGGAACCTCCCCACCCCGTACACCTCAAGAGTGATCCCGCACCCGGCGGTGAACATCACCTTCCAGTGGGACGAGGACGAGGGCGCCCCCTACGCCGAGCTGACCGGCATACCCCGGGGGTTGTACACCAGAACCCTCACCGGCAGAGGGAGGGTATGCGGGGTGAAGTTCCGCCCAGGGGCGATCAGGGCGTTCGCACCCGGGGTCGCGGCGGGACGGTGGACGGGGAGGGCGCTGCCGCTGGACGAGGCGATGGAGGAGGCGGGGCGCGGGCCGGCACCGGAAGCGGCGCGCACGGCAGCCGTACGAAGCACAGCGCATCCGGAGGCCCCACGCGACGCGGCACGGACGTCGGCGCCCAGCCGCCGCTGCGCCGAGCCCCAGGAGGCCCCACGCAACGCGGCGCAAACCCCGCCCCGACAGGCCCCCCGGAACCCCCTCGCCCGCCTCCTCCCCGCCCTGGACCTCACCGCCCCCGGCGACGACGCCGCCCGCGTCGCCGCCCTCGACGCCCACTTCCTCGCCCTCCCCCTCACCCCCGACCCCCAGATCCCCCTGGCCACCCGTCTGGTCGCCGAGATCCGCGCGAACCGGGAACTCCGCAGGGTCTCGGACGTGGCGGACGCCGCAGGCCTCTCCCCCCGCTCCCTCCAGCGCCTCTTCGCCACCCACGTCGGCGTCACCCCGAAGTGGACGATCCTCCGCTACCGCCTCCACGAGGCCCTCGACGAGGCCACGCACACCCCCACCCCCGACTGGCCCACCCTCGCCGCCGACCTGGGCTACGCCGACCAGTCCCACCTGATCCGCGCGTTCACCAAGACCTTGGGGGTACCCCCGGAGGCGTACGTCCAGGCCCTGGCCTGAAGTCGTACACCCATCCCCCTACGGAACCAGCACAAGCCTCCCCCCGACCCCGCCCTCAGCGAACCGCGCATGCGCGCTGCCCGCCTCCTCCAGCGCGTACGTCCCGGCGACCCGGGTCGTCAGCACCCCCTCCTCCATCAGCTTGACCAGCCCGGCCAACCGCACCCCGTCCGCAACGACCTCCACGGCGGAGGTCCGTACACCGCGCACGGAAGCCGGCTCCCCATGCGGCATCACCCCCACATACGCACCCCCATCCCGCACCCACCCCAGCGCGGCCTCCCCCAACACGGCCGCGTCGAACACGGCATCGAACTCCCCCTCCACGGAAGCGGTGAACTCCACACCCCCGAGCCCCCGGACATACCCGGCATCCCGCTCCCGCGCGAGCCCCGTCACCGACACCCCCCGATACGCGGCGAGTTGAGCGGCGAACGCCCCCCACACCCCCGCCGGCCCCGGTCACCAGCAGCGACTGCCCGGCCCTCAACTCCAGCGCGTCCAGGCCCTGGAGAGCGGTCAGCCCGTTCAACGGCAGGGTGGACGCGGCCACTTCGTCGACCCCGACCGGCGCGACAGCGACCGCGTCGACGGGTACGACCACGAACTCCGCCTGCGCGCCCAGCGGTTCGGAGATCCCGTGATCGAGGGCCACGACCCGGTCGCCCGGCGCCCACACGCTCGCGACCCCGGCCGCGTCCACGACTCCGGCGACGTCCCACCCGAGCCCCACCTGCTTCCCCGCACCCCCGAACACCCCGCTCCGCACGGCGACGTCGACGGGGTTCAGCGCGGCGGCGCCCACCCTGATCCGCACCTCCCGCGCACCCGGCTCGGGCACCTCCGCCTCGACGACCTCCACGACGTCCGGACCGCCGAACTCCCGGACCACGACAGCACGCATGACAGCAACTCCCTTGTGTCTAAGGCCGGTCGGAGAATCTCCCCGACCCGCTGCCACGACCCTAGGAACAGCTACTATCCGACGGGAAGTAGTTACCCAGGAGTGCGTACCTATCCGGAAGGTGAGCCATGGCGACCACGACAGCGGCCCAACGCCGAGCCCAGGCCCGCGTCGAGTACGACGCGTTCATCAAGGGCTGCCCCACGAACCAGCTCCTGGCCCGCCTCAGCGACAAATGGGCCAGCCTCGTCGTCTGCGCCCTCGCCCCCGGCTCCCTCCGTTACAGCGACCTCGCCCGGAAGCTGGCCGGCGTCAGCCCCAAAATGCTCACGCAGACGCTCCGCACCCTCGAACGGGACGGCATCCTCACCCGCGATCTGACCCCCTCGGTCCCGGTCCGGGTCGACTACGAACTGACCCCCCTGGGCCACAGCCTCGCCCACCTCCTCACGGCCGTGAAGGACTGGGCGGAAACCCACATGGACGAGGTCCACGCGGCCCGGGAGAACTACGACGCGGAGGAATCCCACCGCGCGGCCACCCCGTCCCCCGTCCCTCAGAAGTAGTAGACGTCCCCCGTATCCAGCACCAGCACCCGCTGCCGGTCGTTCTCCCGGTTCCGGTCCACCGTCCCCCCGCTCCACGCCGTCTCCACCTCCAGCACGACCTCTTCGGGCCGCCCCCGCAGCCGTACCCCCACCTCGATCCGCTCCCCCGCCGCGTCCGCCGCGAGCGCCCCCGTACGGCACACCACCTCCGCGATCCCCACCCGCACGCACCCACCGGGCAAGCCCTGAGTCCCGGCGGCGAGCGGCGCGGACCACCGCAGCCGCACCGCGGAGTCACCCACCCCGGAGGGCCCGTGGTTGCGCGGAGCGACCCGCACCTCCATCCGCCCCCCGCCCATGACGGCGGCCCCGTGATAGGAGAGGTCGGCCTCGGGAGCCACACCCCCTACCTGAGGACCAGCCACCGCACCCCCACCCCCGAACACCAGACTCGCCGCCCCAGCCACCACAGCCGTCACAACCCTGCGCATACGTCACTCCTCGGTCCACCGAAGGTCGTACGGGATGTATCCCACGGACCCCACAGGACAGACCCCGCCCAACAGGTGAAGCACCCCCCAGCCCCCGCCTACCCTGGAAGAGCCACACCCGCCCACCCCAGGAGCCGTACATGCCCTCCCCCGCGTCCCGCATCGCCGTAGTCACCGGCGCGAGCAGCGGTATCGGTGCCGCGACCGCGCGCAAGCTGGCGGAGGCCGGTTACCGAGTGGTCCTCACGGCGCGGAGGGAGGACCGCATAGAGGCGCTGGCGAAGGAGATCACGCAGGCCGGCGGCGCGGCGACGGCGTACCCCCTGGACGTCACGGACCGCGCGGCCGTGGACGAGTTCGCGACGGCGTTCGAGCAGATCGGCGTCCTGGTCAACAACGCGGGCGGAGCCCTGGGCAGCGACCCGGTGGCGACCGGCGACCCGGCCGACTGGCGCACGATGTACGAGACGAACGTCATCGGCACCCTGAACCTCACCCAGGCCCTCCTCCCCAAGCTGGAGGCGAGCGGCGACGGCACGGTCGTGGTCGTCTCCTCGACGGCCGGCCACGGCACGTACGAGGGCGGCGCCGGCTACGTCGCGGCGAAACACGGCGCCCACGTCCTCGCGGAGACCCTCCGCCTGGAGATCGTCGGCAAGCCGGTCCGCGTCATCGAGATCGCCCCCGGCATGGTCAAGACGGACGAGTTCGCCCTGACCCGCTTCGGCGGCGACAAGGAGAAGGCGGCGAAGGTCTACGAGGGCGTCGCCGAACCCCTCACCGCCGACGACGTGGCCGACACGATCACCTGGACGGTCACCCGCCCCAGCCACGTCAACGTCGACCTCCTGATCCTCCGCCCCCGGGCCCAGGCCTCCAACACGAAGGTCCACCGGGACCTCTGATGCCGGACCCCCAAGAGGACACCCCGGAGCCCGAGGTCACCCCGGAACGCGCCGCCGAACTCCGCCGCCTCGCCCGCGAGACGAAGAACGAACGCCAGGTCTGGATCTACCTCGCGTACTTCTTCTTCGTCATCCACATCATCGCGTTCGTCATGATCTACGCCGTACGCCACGCGAAGTAGTCCCCGCGTAGTCCTCGGGTAGTCCCCGGCTAGTTCTCGGGGACTACCCCTTGACGCACACCACCTGCTTCAGCTTCGCCACGACCTCCACCAGATCCCGCTGCTGGTCGATGACCTGGTCGATCGGCTTGTAGGCCCCCGGAATCTCGTCCACGACCCCGGAGTCCTTGCGGCACTCCACCCCCCGCGTCTGCTCCTCCAGATCGGCGACGGAGAACCGCCGCTTGGCGGCGTTGCGGCTCATCCGCCGACCGGCGCCGTGGGAAGCGGAGTTGAAGGCGAGCGGGTTCCCGAGGCCCTTCACGATGTAGGACCCCGTCCCCATGGACCCGGGGATGATCCCGAACTCCCCGGACCCGGCCCGGATCGCGCCCTTGCGGGTCACCAGCAGGTCCATCCCGTCGTACCGCTCCTCCGCCACGTAGTTGTGGTGGCAGGAGATCTCCGGCTCGAAGGTGGGCTTCGCCTTCTTGAACTCCTTGCGGACGACGTCCTTGAGGAGGGCCATCATCAGGGTGCGGTTGTACTTCGCGTACTCCTGCGCCCAGAAGAGGTCGTTGCGGTAGGCGGCCATCTGCGGGGTGTCGGAGACGAAGACGGCGAGGTCACGGTCGACAAGCCCCTGGTTGTGCGGCAGCTTCTGCGCGATGCCGATGTGGTGCTCGGCGAGTTCCTTGCCGATGTTGCGGGAACCGGAGTGCAGCATCAGCCAGACAGAGCCGGAAGTGTCCACGCAGACTTCCACGAAGTGATTCCCGGATCCGAGCGTCCCCATCTGCTTGACGGCCCGCTCCTCCCGGAACTTCACCGCGTCCGCCACCCCGCCGAACCGCTCCCAGAACCCGTCCCACCCACTCGTGGCGAGCCCATGGAACTGCCCCGGGTCGACGGGGTCGTCGTGCATCCCCCGCCCGACGGGAATCGCCGCCTCCACCTTGGACCGCAGCCGGGACAGGTCCCCCGGCAGGTCGTTGGCGGTCAGCGACGTCTTGACGGCGGACATCCCGCACCCGATGTCGACCCCCACGGCGGCGGGACACACGGCCCCCCGCATCGCGATGACGGACCCGACGGTCGCCCCCTTGCCGTAGTGGACGTCGGGCATGACGGCGAGCCCCTTGATCCACGGCAGCGTCGCGACGTTGCGCAACTGCTGGAGCGCGACGTCCTCGACGCCCGCGGGGTCGGTCCACATCCGGATGGGCACCTGCGCGCCCGGCATCTCCACGTACGACATGACTTCCCTCATTCCCCCATCAACATAAAAGCGCGCGGACCCGGCGAAGAACGGCGAAGGACGACAAAGGGCCGGATACGCAAAACCGGCGTCAGGGTCGACGAAACGGATGCCGGACCGGCGTCCGGGGTGTCGCGTGCGATACACATTGTCGTCAGGTGCCACCCTCGCCCGGCAAGCGAAATTCCCGGCGAGGGACACTGGAACCCCCCACCGGAAACCCTCGCAGGGATCACCCTTAAGGAGCCCCCGTGCAGCGCAAGGCGTACGTCCCCGGCGCGGCAGCCCTCCTCGTGGCGCTGCTGGCCGGCTGCACAGGCGGCTCGGACGGCGGCGGTTCGACGGACAACTCGAACCCGGGCGACAGCGGTACGACGAGCGCGGCGGCGCAGCCGGGCCGGTACACGACGCTCCCGGAGGCGTGCGGCGCGGTCGCCCCGGGCACGCTGGACGCCCTTCTGCCGGGCATCAAGCAGCTCATGGACCCGGCGCAGCGCCAGAAGGCGTACGCGGGTACCCCCGCCCTGACGTACGACACGGACCGCCGGGTCGGCTGCCGCTGGAAGGTGGAGTCGACGGCGGCGACGGACCACCTGTCGGTGGACTTCGAGCGCGTGGTCTCGTACGACAACGCCGTGAGCGACGACACACAGGCGCAGGCGCTGTTCGCGAAGAAGGAGGACGCGGCGGACCTCCCGGCCCCGGTGTCCCCGAGCCCGACCCCGACCGCGCCGTCCCCCTCAGGTACCCCCGGTACCCCCACCCCCGGCGGTACGCCCAGCGCCGGCGCCTCCCCCAGCACCAGCGCATCCCCCTCCCCCTCCCCTACCACCCCTACCGCAGAGGTACAGCCCCGCCTCCTGGACGACCTCGGCGACGAGGCGTTCGTCGACGACGCCCTCACCAGCTCCGGCTCGACGGCCAAGCAGCGCACGGTGACTGTGGCGTTCCGCACGTCCAACGTGATCGTGACGGTCCAGTACGAGGAGCAGCCGGCCACGCTCGGCACGGTCCCGGACAGCAAGGAAATGCAGGACAAGGCCCGGAAACTCGCGGCTCAACTGGCCGACAGGCTCGGCTGACCGACGGCCCCGGCACCCGCCGTACACCCGCTCGCGAAGAGATCGAAAGAGGACCGCACAGCTTCTTCACCGCGTACCGTGGCCCCTCGGACCCGTTCAGACCCGCAGGAACGAACCGCAGGAAACACGAAGCGTCATGAGTGAAGGAACCATGCAGCGACGAGCCCAGCGAGAAGACCAGCACGACCGGCGGACGAAGCGTGCCCGGAGCCTGAACCGCGCTCTCGCGGCAGGGGCACTCCCGGTGCTGCTGTTCGCGGCGGGCTGCTCCTCGGACTCGGACGACGGCGGCAGCGCCGCGAAGGCGGGTGACTCCCAGCAGTCGTCCTCCGGGGGTACGGCGACGACACCGGACGGCGCTTCCCCGTCCCCCACGCTGAAGGCGGCGGTGTACGGCACCCTGCCGGACGCCTGCAAGGTCCTGTCGGAGGACACCCTCGACGACACAGTCCCGAAGGCGAAGGCGGGCAAGAAGGCGGCGTCGGGCGAGGCGGGCACGCGCTCGGGCTGCACCTGGGACAGCCTGAGCGACAACGGTGTGAAGGGCTCCCAGTACCGCTGGCTCAGCGTCTCGTTGCTGCGTTTCGACTCCAACTCCGTCGCCGGGGACGCCGACAAGCAGGCGCAGGACTACTTCGCGCGGCAGCTGAACGACGCGAAGTCGGTGCAGGGCGCGACGAACGTCAAGTCGAGCGCGGCGGCCGGGATCGGCGACGCGGCGACGGCCGTCAGCTACGACCAGAAGAAGAAGGAAGGCGCCTTCAAGCAGCAGACGGTGGTGACGCGCGCCGAGAACGTCGTCGTCACGGTCGACTACAACGGCGCCGGTCTCGCGGGCGACAAGGCCCCGGACGCGGCCGAGTTGATGAAGCTCGCGCAGCAGACCGCGAAGGAAGTCGTTGCGGCGGTGAAGAAGGCCAACAGCGGTACGCCGCAGCCGAGTTCACCTGCGGCGACCCCGTCGGCGAAGCCTTCCGCCGCCCCGTCCGCGTCCGCCTCCGCCGCCAAGAGCTGACGGTCCGACGACACGTACGCCGCACACATGTGCCACCCTGTTGCGCGCAACGACAGGAAAGCGAAGGGGAGTAACGGGTGGCCGCGCCGATCCAATTGACCCGGACGCACCGCGTGCTCATCGGCGTGGTCGTGACCGGCGCCGTGATCATCGCCGGTATCGGCTTCGCCGGTTCCTACGCGGCGGTCCGCGAGCTGGCGATCAAGAAGGGCTTCGGGAACTTCAGTTACGTCTTCCCGATCGGCATCGACGCGGGCATCTGCGTCCTGCTGGCCCTGGACCTCCTCCTGACCTGGATCCGCATCCCCTTCCCGCTGCTGCGCCAGACGGCGTGGCTGCTGACGATGGCGACGATCGCCTTCAACGGCGCGGCGGCCTGGCCCGACCCGCTCGGCGTCGGCATGCACGCGGTGATCCCGGTGCTGTTCGTGGTCGCCGTCGAGGCGGCCCGGCACGCGGTCGGCCGGATAGCCGACATCACGGCGGACCGGCACATGGAGGGCGTCCGCATCACCCGCTGGCTGCTCTCCCCGGTCCCGACGTTCCTCCTGTGGCGCCGCATGAAGCTGTGGGAGCTGCGCTCCTACGACCAGGTCATCAAGCTGGAGCAGGACCGTCTCGTCTACCAGGCCCGCCTCCAGTCCCGCTTCGGCCGCGCCTGGCGCCGCAAGGCCCCGGTCGAGTCCGTGATGCCCCTGCGCCTGGCCCGCTACGGCATCCCCCTGTCGGAGACCGCCCCGGCGGGTCTCGCGGCGGCCGGCATCGAGCCGGTCCTGATCCCGCCGCCCCCGCCGATGCCCGGGCAACAGGAGCTGCCCCCGGCCCCGGTGGACCAGCGACACGCCGAACTCCCGGCCCAGCAGCAGCCACCGCTGATCGGGCAGGCCCCGCAGCAGGCCCCGCGCTCCGAGCCGCGGCCCGAGCAAGAGCCGGAACCGGAACCGGAGTTGGAGCCGGTCCCCGAAGAGAGCCCCTGGTTCCAGAAGGCCCCCGCGGAGGTCCAGTACCAGGGCGGCTACGACCCGAACTACAACCCCGAGGCCGCGTACGCCGATTGGTACGCCCAGCAGGTCCAGGCCGAGCAGTACGAGGCCCAGTACCAGCAGGAGCCCCCGGTCGAGGAACCCTCCCCCGAGGAGACCGGCACGTTCCCGATCCCGGCGGGCCCCGGCCGTACCCGTGAACTCGGCGAGGGCGGCGGCACGGAACCCCCGGTGCCGGACGAGGAGGCGTACTACACCGTCTTCAAGCAGTCGATAGACGGCAGTTACCCCACCCCGCGCGAGTTCGGCGACAACGTCGAGGCCACCCACGGCATCTCCCTCTCGGACGCCGAGGCGAAGCGCATGGTCCTGCGTTTCACGAACCGCCACACGGCGGAGGTCATGGACGACCACATCGCGTAACCGCACGCACTGAAAAGGGGGTTCCTGGCACCAGGAACCCCCTTTCACTCACCCGTGTCTACTCCCCGAGCAGGACCCGCACCCGCTCCTGCCCCACGGCGAGCAGCAGCGTAGGCAGCCGGGGCCCCGTGTCCCGCCCGACCAGCAGGTGGTACAGCAGCGCGAAGAACGTCCGCTGGGCCGTCTTGATCTCCGGCGGCAGCTCCTTGGGCGTGGCGTCGGCGGAGAACCCGGCCTGCACCTTGGGTACCCCGTACACGAGGTGGGTCAGCCCGTCGAGGGACCAGTGCGAGGCGAGCCCGTCGAGCAGCAGCCGCAGGCTCTGCTGGGACGCCTCGTCGAGGGACTTCAGCAGATCGACGTCGGCCTCGGCCCGCACGATGGTCCGCTGGTCGGCCGGCAC
Organism: Streptomyces niveiscabiei; assembly: GCF_033794345.1. NCBI lineage: Bacteria > Bacillati > Actinomycetota > Actinomycetes > Kitasatosporales > Streptomycetaceae > Streptomyces > Streptomyces niveiscabiei. The sequence goes on along the minus strand of NZ_JARAYJ010000051.1, from coordinate 34,882 downwards.
GTGCGTGTTGATCCACGCCTCGGCCTTGTCGTACCGGGGACGTACGTCGTCGAGTACGGCCAGAGGGTGAGCCGGGTCCAGCTCGGAGAGGATGCGCAGCGCCTGGTCCTGGTGCCCGGCGGTGATGTCGGCGACGGACGCGAGCGTCCGGTACGGCAACGCCCGCGCGGTGGACGGCAGTTCACCGGCGGCCGTACCGACGGCCCGCGAGTAAGCGGCGACGTCACCCGGCAGCGCCGAGCCGTCCTCCACCTTGAGAGCCAGCTTGTCCCACTCGTCGTACAGCCGCTGGATCTCCTGGTCGAAGGCGATCTTGAACGACTGGTTGGGCCGCCTACGCGCGTACAACCAGCGCAGCAGCTGCGGTTCCATGATCCGCAGCGCGTCCCCGGGCGTCGGCACCCCGCCCTTGGAGGACGACATCTTCGCCATCCCGGAGATCCCGACGAACGCGTACATCGGCCCGATCGGCTGCTGGCCGCCGAAGATCCCGACGATCTGCCCGCCGACCTGGAACGACGACCCCGGCGAGGAGTGGTCGACGCCGGACGGCTCGAAGACGACGCCCTCGTACGCCCACCGCATCGGCCAGTCGACCTTCCAGACCAGCTTGCCCCGGTTGAACTCGCTGAGCCGCACGGTCTCGGAGAACCCGCACGCGGTGCACGTGTACGTCAGCTCGGTGCTGTCGTCGTCGTACGCGGTGACCGTCGTGAGGTCCTTCTCGCAGTTGCCGCAGTACGGCTTGTACGGGAAGTACCCGGCGGACCCGGTGGACCCGTCGTCCTCACCGGCCGCGCCGGACCCCTCGGCGGCCTCCAGCTCGGCCTCGTCCACGGGCTTCTGGGACTGCTTGGCCGGGGCCTTCTTGGTCCGGTACTGCTCCAGGATCGCGTCGATGTCGGCGCGGTGGCGCATCGCGTGCAGCACCTGCTCGCGGTAGGCCCCGGAGGTGTACTGCGCGGTCTGGCTGATCCCGTCGAACTCCACGCCCAGCTCGCCGAGCGCCGCGACCATGGCCGCCTTGAAGTGCTCGGCCCAGTTCGGGTACGCCGATCCGGCGGGCGCGGGTACGGAGGTCAGCGGCTTGCCGATGTGCTCGGCCCACGTCTCGTCGACCCCGGGGACCCCGGCCGGGACCTTGCGGTACCGGTCGTAGTCGTCCCAGGAGATGAGGTGGCGGACCTCACGCCCCCGGCGGCGGATCTCGTCCGCGACCAGGTGGGGGGTCATGACCTCGCGGAGGTTGCCCAGGTGGATCGGCCCCGAGGGGGAGAGCCCGGACGCGACGACGACACGTTTGCCAGGAGCCCGACGCTCCGACTCCTCGATGACCTCGTCCGCGAAACGGGAGACCCAGTCGGTGGTCTCGGTGCTCTGAGCCACGATCGGCACGTCCTCTGTGTTCTGGGATTCCTCGGGGAATCACGGCTGACCGTCCCATTCTCCCAGGAGGCACCCAAACCACGAAAACGGGTATCGGCGCCCCCCGAGGGGGACGCCGATGAAGATGCGGAAACCTCAGCCGAAGTTCACTGCGCGAAGTTCACCGGGATGTACTGGTCGTACGCCCGGACGGCCGTCGCGGTGAAGTCGGCCCGCGTCACGATCGCGCACTGCACCCCGTTGACCCCGCAGGTGACCCCGTCGGCGATCTGCGGCTTGATCTTGAGGGTCGTCAGGAAGGACCCACCCTCCTGGTAGGGGATGGTTACCCCAGGAGTACCCGTACCCGTATCGGTGATCCGGCGAGCGGACCCGTCCGTGGACTCCCGCCCGCCGAGGCAGGGGGTGGGCAGGGTGGTGTACGTCTCAGGGTGCCCGATGACTACCCCCTGGGGTACGACGCAGAAGGCCAGGAAGATCCCCTGCGCCCGGTTGTAGCCGTACCCGGCGACGTCGACGGTCCCGCCCGACGCGGGCAGCGAGGTGTTGAACGCGCCGAGCCTCAGGTCGTACTTCTGGCCGTCGGCGGCGGTGGTCACGCGGTGCGCGGAACCGAAGGAGGGGGTGGTGTACGAGGCGTACGTGGGGGTGGCGGAGGCACTGGAAGCGGTGGCAAGCGCGAGCCCGGCGGCAGCGGCCGTGACCAGCGCGGCCCGGAGTTTCTTGGTGGGGGGCTTCATGGTCAACATGACAGTCCGCGACCGATCAGTAGGCAATGGCGCCTGGATTCGTACACCAGACCCACACATCAGCCGAAGTGAACGCTTATGCACTCCTTACGGCGGTGCCCCCGCGTCCCGAAAAGCGCTTTACCACCCATGGGATACTGGAGGGGTATATCCATCCCCACGAGGAGAACGGCACCCACTCCATGGCCTCGGTCACGTCCCTGAGCGACTCCGTCCAGCAGCACCTCGCGTCCGCCCTCTCGGCCACCCTGCCGGAGGCAGCCGGAGCGGACCCGCTGCTGCGACGCAGCGACCGGGCGGACTACCAGGCCAACGGTGTCCTCGCGCTGGCGAAGAAGGCGAAGGCCAACCCGCGCGAACTGGCGACGCGGGTCGTCGCGAACCTGACCGCCCCCACCATGATCAAGGACATCGAGGTCTCGGGCCCCGGCTTCATCAACATCACGATCGCGGACCGGGCGATCACCGAGAACCTCGCGGCGCGCTACGCGGACGACACCGGCCGCCTCGGCGTGCCGTACGCCACGAACCCGGGCACGACGGTCATCGACTACGCGCAGCCGAACGTGGCGAAGGAGATGCACGTCGGCCACCTCCGCTCGGCGGTGATCGGCGACGCGGTGGTCCAGCTCCTGGAGTTCACCGGCGAGAACGTGGTGCGCAGGCACCACATCGGCGACTGGGGCACCCAATTCGGCATGCTCATCCAGTACTTGGACGAGCACCCGCACGAACTGGACCACAAGGACGGCGAGATCAGCGGCGAGGAGGCGATGTCCAACCTCGACCGCCTCTACAAGACCGCGCGCAAACTCTTCGACTCCGACGAGGAGTTCAAGACGCGCGCCCGGCGCAGGGTCGTCGACCTCCAGGCGGGCGACCCGGCCACCCTCGCCTCCTGGCAGAAGTTCGTCGACGAGTCGAAGATCTACTTCTTCTCCGTCTTCGAGAAGCTGGACATGGAGGTCCGCGACCCCGACATCGTCGGCGAGAGCGGCTACAACGACATGCTCCACGAGACGTGCCGCCTGCTGGAGGAGTCCGGCGTCGCGGTCCGCTCCGAGGGCGCCCTCTGCGTCTTCTTCGACGACATCAAGGGCCCCGACGGCAACCCGGTCCCCCTGATCGTCCAGAAGTCGGACGGCGGCTTCGGCTACGCCGCGACCGACCTCTCCGCGATCCGCGACCGCGTCTTCGGCCTGAAGGCGAACACCCTCCTGTACGTCGTCGACGCCCGGCAGTCCCTGCACTTCAAGATGGTCTTCGAGACGGCCCGCCGCGCCGGCTGGCTCAGCGACGACGTCACCGCCTTCCAGCTCGCCTTCGGCACGGTCCTCGGCAAGGACGGCAAGCCGTTCAAGACCCGCGAGGGCGAGACGGTCAAGCTGGAGGACCTCCTCGACGAGGCCGTCGACCGCGCGACCGCCGTCGTCCGCGACAAGGCGGAGAAGGTCGGCCTCACGGAGGAGGAGATCGTCGAGAACGGCCGGTACGTCGGGATCGGCGCGGTCAAGTACGCCGACCTGTCGACGTCGGCCGTCCGCGACTACAAGTTCGACCTCGACCAGATGGTCTCCCTCAACGGCGACACCTCGGTCTACCTCCAGTACGCGTACGCCCGTATCCAGTCCATCCTCCGCAAGGCGGACGGCGCGACCCCGACGGCCCACCCGGACCTCGAACTCGCCCCCGCCGAGCGGGCGTTGGGCCTGCACCTGGACCAGTTCGCGGAAACGGTCCTGGAAGTCGCGGCCTCCTACGAGCCGCACAAACTCGCCGCGTACCTCTACCAGCTGGCGAGCGTCCTCACGACGTTCTACGACCAGTGCCCGGTCCTGAAGGCCGAAACCCCCGCCCAGAAGGAGAACCGCCTCTTCCTGGTCGACCTCACAGCCCGCACCCTCCACCAGGGCATGGCCCTCCTCGGCATCAGGACGCCCGAGAAGCTCTGACGCTCGACACCGCCGGTGCCCTCGGTTTCCCCGAAGGGTTTCCCCGAAGTCACCGGCGGTGACAACTCCCCTGCGGCAAAGTACCGTTGACAGCGCGATGGATGCGGGGGAGACATGGCCATCACCGTCGACGAACGGGCCGCGCGCCCTGCCGTGCCCTACAGCGGTACGACAGCACCCGAGCACGATTCCGACGGCTCCCGCCTGCGCGTCGACCCCCACGCCGAGCAGCCCGCGACGACCCTGCCGCCCGCGATCCGCGAGGCCGCCGCACACCTCGCCCCGCCTCCGGCCCTGCACAACCTCCCCCCGCTCCCGGCGGAGCCGTTCATCGGCAGGGAAACGGAACTGGCCCGATTAGAAGCGGCGTTGAGCACGGGCAGCGGAGTGATCGCCCCTCCGGCACCCCCCGGAAGAACCACCGGGCAGCCACCCCGAACCGGCGCCGGAAACCCGAGCCGCGACACGGCAGCCACGGACCGGAACCCGAACCGCGACAGAACCTCCGCAGACGGAAACCCGGGCCGCGACAGGGCAGCCGCCCAAGCCCTCACCCGAACCCCCCTCGGCGACACCCCCGCGCCGCCCACCGAGGACGCACCCCCAGGCGCCCCCGCGCCGCCCGCCGAAGACCCGTCCCTCGACACCCCCGACCACCCCACCACCACCCTGAGCGGCCTCGGCGGCATAGGCAAGACCGCCCTGGCCCTCCGCTACGCCCACACCCGGACCACCCCCGGCCACGCCCCGATCTGGTGGATCTCCGCCGAGTCGGAAGCCCAAATAGCCACCGGCCTGGCCGACTTGGCCCACCACCTCCACCCCACCTGGTCGCGCACCGCGCCCCCGAACGAGCGCACCGAGTTCGCCCTCCTCTGGCTGCACTCCCACCGCGACTGGCTCCTGGTCTACGACAACGTCGAGCGCCCCGAGCACCTGACCCCGTACATGGGCCGACTCCTGGGCAGAGGCCGCCAGTTGGTCACGACCCGCCGCCGCACAGGCTGGCCGGCCGAGGCCCGCCTGATCCCCCTGGACGTCCTGACCCCCGACGAGTCCTACACCCTCCTCCGCACAACGGCCGGCCTAACCCCCACCGACCGCGCGGCGGCAACAGCCCTGGCCGAGGACCTGGGCCACCTCCCCCTGGCCCTCACCCAAGCAGCCGCCTACCTCCGCGAAACGAACACCCCGCCAAGCCACTACCGCACCCGCCTGGCAACAGCGAAGGGCACACCCCCCTGGAGCCCCCACACACCTCCCACACCCCCCGAACCCCACCCAGCTCACCCAGCTCACCCAGCTCACCCAGCTGCGGGCAGTCGTGCCGCTAGGGGCGGCACGGGTGGGCGCAGCGGCACCCCGCAAGCGCGGGCAAGCGACAACACCCCCACCCCAGCCCCCACCGAACCCGCACCCACCCACTCACCGCCACCCCCCACCCCCGACCCCGCCCCCCTCCACCGCATCACCCAGATCTGGCGCACCAGCCTGGACACCATCCACCAGGACCACCCCCTCGCCACCCCCCTCCTGCACGCCCTCGCCTGGTGCGCCCCCGAAGCGATCCCCCGCGAGATCCTGAACCACTGGCAGCCCTCCGCCCCCACCCCCACCCCCACCCCCGAACTGAACGCCACGATCAGGGCATTGGAGGACTTCCACCTCCTCACCACCACCCCCGCCGGCCTCCTCCTGCACCGCCTCGTCCGCCGCTCCCTCCAGCTCGCCGAACCCCCCACGGCCCCCCGCCACCCCACCCCCCGCGACGAGATGGAACGCGCCCTGGCCGCGCACACCGCGAACACCCCCACGGACAAAGCCCCGTTGATCCACATCCAGGCCCTCGCGGAGTCCGCCCCGACGGCCACCCCCACCTCCGAGATCGCGGACATGTACCGCAAGGGCACCCAGGAGCTGCTCGCCCGGGAGCAGCGCGTCCTGGCGATCCCCTTGATGGACGCGGCGGTTCGAGCGGACCGCTCCCTGTACGGCGAGGACGCCTCACAAACCCTCCAGGACCGCGACCAGTTGGCGGAACTGCACGCGAAGGCGGGCGACCCGGCAAAGGCGGTGGCCCTGTGCAAGGACGTCTACCTGGACCGCCGCCGCCTGCACGGCCCGGACGCCCCGGAGACGTTGACGGCCCTCGAACGCCTGGCGCACACGTACCGCAAGGCGGGCGAAGTGACGCGCGCGGTGACGCACTTGACGGAGGCCCTGGCCCACCGCCGCCGCCTGTCCCCGGACGCCCCGGAAACGCACATGACCCGCTCGGGCCGCGCGTACGCCCTCCAGACGGCGGGCCGGCACGCGGACGCGGTACGGGAGTTCGAGGCCATCGCATCGGACCTCCCCCGCATCCTGGGCCGCACCCACCCGGACGCACTGGCGGCGCACAGCAACCTGGCGTACGCGCACCAGGCGGCGGGAGACCACCGCAAGGCGCTCCCCCTGTACGAGGCGGCCCTGGCGGCCAGGGAGGAGGTCCACGGCCCGGACCACCCTCAGACCCTGAACTGCCGGGGCTGGCTCGCGGCGGCCCACCACGCGGCCGGCCACGCCCGCACGGCGGCGGCCCTGTACCGCGAACTCGCCGGTGACCGCACGCGAGTTCAGGGCCCGGACCACCCGGACACCCTCCGCTGCCGCCAGCGCCTCGCGTACGCGGTGGCCGAAGCGGAGGGCCTGAACGCGGCCCTCGCCCTCCAGGAGGCCCTGGCCGCAGACAGCGCCCGCTACCAGGGCCCGGACCACCCGGACACCCTGGACTACCGGGACGACATGGCGTCGACGTACCGCAGGCGGGGCGACTACGCGGTGGCGACGGCCGCGTACGAGGAGTTGATCACCGACTTCACCCGGGTACGCGGCCCGCACCACCCCGAAACCCTGCGCACGCGGGGCGCGTTGGCCTTCACCCGCCAGCTCGCGGGCGACCTCGCCAGAGCCGTGCGGGACCGCACGGACCTGATCACGATCCGCACCCGCGTCCAGGGCCCGGACCACCCGCACACCTTGACGGCCCGCGCCAACCTGGCGTTCGCGCACCGGGCGGCGGACGACCACACGCGAGCGGTCCGGGAGTTCGAGCAGGTCATCGAGGACCGCACGAGGGTCCTGGGCCCGCAGCATCCGGGAGTCCTGACACTCCGTCAATCACTGGCCCGTACCCACCAGTTCGCCGGTGACCACCGCCGGGCGGTGGAGGCACTGCGCGACCTGCTGGCGTACGTGACCGGTTTTCTCCACGAGGACCACCCGACGGTCCTGAACACCCGCTACAACCTGGCGGAGGTGTACCTGGAGGAGGACGAACACGCGGAAGCCCTCAGGCTGTTCACCGACCTCGCCGCCGACGACGCGCACGCGTACGGACCGGACCACCCGGCGACTCTGTACGCACGGGAGCGACTTGCCGCGGCCCACCGCGCCGCCGGGAACCACCGGGAGGCCGCCGCCCTCTTCGACGCCCTGATCGCCGACCGCGCCCGCCTCCTGGGCCCCGACCACCCCCGCACGCTGGACACGAGGAGCTGGCGGGCGTACGTGATGCGCTCGGCGGGCGAGTTCCGCGAGGCGGTCCCCGCGTACGAGGCACTGGTCGCCGACCGCGCGAGGGTGCTCGGCGCCGACGCCCCGGACACCCTGCACGCGCGCAACGGCCTGGCGCTGGCGCTGCTCGGCGCGGACGAACACGCGCGCGCGGTGCGGGAGTTCGAGGCGCTGCTCGCGGACCGCGTACGGCTGCTGGGCGACCAGGCCCCGGACACGCTGCTGATCCGGGAGAACCTGGCGGACGCGTGCGCGGAGGCGGCGGACCACGCGCGGGCGGCGGCGCTGTACGAGGAGGCGGTGGCGTCGTGGACGCGGCTGCGGGGCGCGGATCACCCCCGTACCCTGCTGGCTCGGCGGGACTTGGCGCTGGTGCGCAGGGCGGCGGGGGCGCACACGGAGTCACTGGGCCTGTTGGAGAAGGTGGTCGAGGACGCGGCGCGGACGCTGGGCGCGGAGCACCCGTCCGTCCTGGCCTACCGGGTCACCCTGGTGTCGGGGCACTGTGCGGCGGACGCCTTCCTCCACGCGGCGTCCCTGGCCGAGGAGTTGGTCGCGGACCACGCCCGGATCAGGGGCCGGGAGCACACAGCGACGGTCGGCGCGCGGGCGCTGCTGGCGCACGCGTGGACGTGGTCGGGCCAGTACCAGCGGGCGGTGGTGGGGTACGAGGCGCTGGTGGAGGCGCGGACCCGGCTGGGCGGCGCGGACCACCATCTGACCCTGGGCGCACGGCACTTGCTGGCGGTGGCGCTCGGCGAGGGCCGTCACCACGAGCGGGCGATCACCGTCCTGGAGGAGCTGATCGCGGACCGCGCGCGGGTCCTGGGCCCGGACCATCCGGACACCCTGAACAGCAGGCTGCTGCTGGCGGAGAACCGGGAGTACGCCGACGACCGGGTGGGCGCGCTGCGGGATCTCGCCGCGCTGCTGCGGGACCACGAGCGGGTGCACGGCCCGGACCACGTGCGGACCCTCAAGGTGCGCCAGGACATCGCGTGGACGTGGCTGAGCCCGTCGGGCGCGGAGCATTCCGCCTCGGTGGCAGAGCAGTTGGCGGCGGACTGCGAGCGCGTGCTCGGCGCCGATCACACGCAGACCCTGTCCGCGCGCGGCCGGCTCGCCGTCGCCCAGCGCCGGGCGGGCCGTACCGCGCTCGCCCTGGAGGGGTTCACGGCGGTCCTGGCCGACCGCACGCGGGTGCTGGGCGCGGACCACGCGACGACGCTGGGCACCCGGCACAACCTCGTCCAGACCCTGCACCGCACCGGCGATCGGCTGCGCTGCCTGCGGGAGGCCGAGGCGCTGCTCGCGGACAGTGCGCGGGCGCTCGGCGAGGACCATCCCGACACGCTGACCCGGCAGGTGCTGCTCGCGCACGTGTGCTGGCAGGCGGGCGACACGAGCCGGGCGGCGCGCATCCTGGAGGGCGTACTGCCGCGCTGCGAAGCCGAGTTGCCGGAGGAGCATCCGACGACGCTGTGGGTACGGGGGTGCCTCACCTGGCTGACGGCCGACGCCGGACTGCCGGGCCGTGCCGTCGAGTTGGCCCGCGACCTCGTCGAACAGGCCCGCCGCACCTACGGAGTCGGCCACCGGCAGACGCAGGACGTTCTGCCGGTCCTCGCGCACGCCCTGCTCCAGTCCGGCGCCCGCGCTGAGGCCGCCGAGGTGCTCGCCGAGGTGCTGCGCCTCGACCCGTCGGACCCGCCCGCGACGCCGGAGGCCATCGCGCGGGCGCACGAGGAGGCGGGGCCGGTCGAGGAGGGCGACGAGGAGTCGGTCCGGCGCGGCGAGCGCGTCGACACGTTCACCTACGGGTACGACGACTTCCTGCCGACCCTCGGTGTCCTGATCGCCCGCTCCCTCGACGACCCGCGCGCCGCCGTCGCCCTCCTGCGGGCGATCCACGACGGCCGCGCCCGCACGTTGGGCCCCCACCACCCCGACACCCTCGAAGCCCTCGCCGAACTCGCCTTCACCTGCCTGGAGTCGGGCCTCGACGAGGTCCCCGAGGACGTCGTCGCCCGCCACGCGGAGGCCCTCGGCGCCGACCACCCCGCCGTGCAGGAACTCGCCTGGCGCCTGCGCACGGCACGCCCCGCCTGGCGCGCCCGCGTCACCCTCCTGACCGACGAGCCGGTCCCGGACACCCCCGCCCGCCTCGAACTCCGCCTCGAACGGCAGCGCGGCAGACGGGAGTTGGCGCGCGTGATGGTGATCGCGGGCTGCCGCACGAAGGCGACGGTCGACCCGCCGATGGCCGAGTACGAGCCCGGCAACACCCTCGCCTTCGAACTGACCGCGCACGAACCCGGCACCCACGAGGTGCGCTTCACGATGTACGACCACGCGTCGGGGTTCGCGCTCCAGGAGATCAAGACGGTGGTCACAGTCGGCGAGGAGAGGAAGGGCCCGGCTCGATGACGGTGGACATGGCGGTGGAGACGGTCCGCGACCCGGCCCACGGCTACACGGGGGAACCACCAGGACAGGGTGACGGCGAGCTGCGCGTGATCCTCACGTACCGCACCGCCGAGCAGCTCCAGATCGTCGTGAAGGGGCGAGGCGGCTGGTTCCGGGCCGACTTGGAGACCCCGGCGACCGCGCTGTGGCAACTCGGCACGCGCCTGCGGCAGTTGTGGAGCGACCTGGTCGTGCACCACCAGAGCCCGGACGGCTCGTACGGCGAACGGGTCGGCGGCTACCCGCTCACCGAGACCGTCGACCTGAGCGAGTTCGCCGCTGTCACCGACGAGTTGGTGGCGCGGCTCGCGCGCGAGGGGTACGGGCTGCTGACGAAGCTGCTCCAGGGCCACCACCCGCGCCTGGCCGACGTGCGCGACTTCCTGCTGGCCGCCCTGGCCGAACCCGAGCCGCTGCGCGTGACGTTCGACTCCGAGGTCCAACTCCCCTGGCCGATGCTGGCAGTTGCCCCGGCCGGGTGCGGGAGCCCGTGGGAGGCGTTCCTCGGCTACCGGCACCAGGTCGAGCAGAACGACCGGCACCCCTGGGACCACGCGCCGCTCGCCCTGCGCGACCGGGCGGCGACCAGCCTCAACAAGGACACGGCGCTCGACGGGGTGGGCCGGGCACCCGAGGTGCACCAACTCCTCAAGGACCGCACCCGGTTGACCGTACGCACCAAGGGCAGCGAGCTTCTCGACGCGCTCGCCGTGCGCATCCTCGCCGAGGACCTCATGTACTTCTGGTGCCACGGCCACTTCGCGGACAACGGCGCCTCGGGGACGTGCCTGTCGGTACGGCTCACCGACGACGAGCATGTGGACGGCCCCGCCGTCGAGTTGCGGCGCCTCGGCATCCCCCGCACCTCCCAGGCCCGCTTCAAGCCCTTCGTCCTCCTCAACGCCTGCCACACCGGCCGGGCGGGCGCCCCGGGCGCGCTCAAGCACCTCGGCCAGGAGCTGATCGAGCTGGGCGCGGTGGGGGTGCTGGCCCCGCAGATCGACGTACCGCAGGTGTTCGCGGCCGAGTACGCGTACGGGTTCCTGGAGTCGTACCTCGCGGGCGAGCGCACCGCCGGCGAGATCAGCCAGTCCCTCGTCCGCGACTTCGCCGAGAAGTTCCACAACCCGCTGGCCCTCGCCTACGGCCTGAACTGCGGCATCGACAGCAGACTGGACCTGGCCTCGTGAAACCCGCCGAGATCGACCTCGACGAACAGGGCCGCCTGACGACGGGCAAGGGCACCCCGGTCCCGGTCGGCCGCGTGGCCGACCACCTCGCCACCACCCTCCCCCTCCCCACCTGGGCCACCGACATCCACGTCTACGTCCACGGCTGGCAGACCCCACCCGCCCGCGCGACCAAGACGGCGACCCAACTCCTGACCCAGGCGGCGGAGTTGTACGCGGCGGCCCCCGACCGCTACCCCGGCCTCAAGGCGGACGGCTACCGCCCCTGGTGCGTCGTCGTCCGCTGGCCCTCCTCAAGTCTCTCGAAACTCAAGGGCGGTTACACCCGCATCCGGGACCGCGCGCACGCGATGAGCGCGGAGGGCAAGGGCCACGCGCCGTACGTCATAGGCCACTTGCTGGGCTACCTGGACGGGGTGCGCGGCGACCCGAAGGCGCCCCCGGTCCTCGCGGGCCGCTCCGGGAAGTACCTCCACCTGATGGGCCACTCCTTCGGCGGCCGGTTCCTGTGCGAGGCCGTGCAGCGGGCCGCCGAGCCGCCGAAGACGCTGGGCTGGAGCACGCCGTACGACCCGCGCCGCCCGTTCACCGTCGACAGCATGTTGATCTTCCAGATGGCCGCGCCCCGCGACGCGTTCACGACCCACTTCGCCACCCTGTTCCCGACGCCGGACCACCCGGGCGCCCCGCTGCGCGGCCCCCTCGTCCTCACGCACTCCCGCTGGGACCGGGCGACGGGCTTCTGGCACCTGCGCGCCGAGAAAGCCCCCGGCATCGGCCACTCGGGCGCGGGCGCGGCCCCCGTACCGCAGTTCAGTACGAAGCTGCTGCGGACGACCGACCCCTACCCCCAACTCGCCCTGGACCACCGCCTGGTGAACGTCGACGCGGACTGGCGCTACCGGGGCGGCCCCCTCGACCCCACCGGCGCCCACTCCGACTTCCGCCACCCGGAGTCCGCCCACCTCCTCCTCACCCTGGCGGAACGCTCCCGCTGACCGCCGGATACCCTGCGGCATCATGAACCGCGTCTGGATCCTCCCCGCCCTGCTGGCCGTCTGCGGCGCAGCCGCCGCAACGGGCCTGCTCGGCCAGGGGAATCCGGTCGCGGCGGTGGCGTTCGCGCTCCTGTTCGCGGCCCTCGCGGTCATCAACTCCCCGCTGATCTTCCCCCCTTCGACGACGGAGGCGGCAGCCCGGAGCGCCGACGACGGCCGCCCGATCGTCTACTGGCGCCCCGGCTGCAAGTACTGCGCCCGCCTCCGCATCCGCCTCGGCCGGGACGCCCGCCGCGTGCACTGGGTCGACATCTGGACCGACCCCGAAGCCGCCGCGACCGTACGGGCGGCGAACGACGGCAACGAGACGGTCCCGACGGTCTTCATCACGGGCCACCCGTACGTCAACCCCGAACCGGCATGGCTGAAGGCACAGTTCACGGATCAGCGGACCCGAGCCTGACCCCTCAGCACCGCAGCACGAACTCGCACCACACCACCTTCCCGATCACCCGCTCCCTCACCCCCCACTTCGCACTGAGCGCGGCGACCAGCACGAGCCCCCGCCCGCCCTCGTCCCCGTCCCGCCCCTGGGCGATGCGCGGCACCCCGTCCCCGCTGTCGTGCACCTCGACGACGACACTGTCCCCGTCCCGCCGGAGCGACAGCAGGAACTGCCTCCCCCTGGGCACCCCGTGCAGCAGCGCGTTGGTCGCCAACTCGCTGACGCACAGCAGGACATCATGGGCACGCTCGGACGACGCGAGCCCCCAACCGATAAGCGTTTCCAAGGCGAACCGCCGCGCGGCGGGCACGGACCGCCGGTCACGGCGGAAGCACCTCTCTCGCAGCAACGGCCGTTGAGTTGTTCCGTTCACGGGGCGAGAGTGGCGGGGGATCACTACGGTTGAACACCCTGCAAGCTCGTACGGCGGGTTTCGTACGGGTGTGTACGGGTGAGCCGCGCCCAACTCCGGGGGATACACGCCAGCATGAGTCCCAGGAAGCCGTCAAGGCCGAAGAACAAAACCTCGATGAAGATGCTGGGCAGGCAGATCGCCACCGCCCGCCGCGCGAGTGGCTACACGCAGGTCCAGCTCGCGCAGATCATCAACATCGACGACGAGACGATGGCCTCCATCGAGCAGGGCCGACGGCCCCTGAAGCCGGACATCGGCCGGAAGATCGACAAGGCCCTCGGTACGAAGGGGGTGTTCGAGGAGGGCGCGGAGAACCTGCCGGAGATCGACCAGTACCCGGAGTTCGCGGAGCTGTACATCGACCACGAGCGCTCGTCGATCGTGCTGTCCTGGTACGACAACGCGGTGATCCCCGGCCTTCTCCAGACGGAGGAGTACGCCGAAGCCGTCCTGCGCGAGCGCGTCCCCGCGTACGACGAGGAGGAGATCCAGGCGAAGTTGCAGGGCCGCGTCGAGCGTCTGGCGATCTTCGAGCGCGAGACCCCGCCGACGATGAGCTTCATCATCTGGGAGCCGGTGCTCCACATGATGATCGGCGGACCGGCCATAAGGCTGCGGCAACTCCGTCACCTGCGGGACCTCGCGGACCGGCCCAACGTGACGATCCAGATCCTCCCGCTGGCGAGCCTTCACCACGCGGGCACAGCAGGCCCCTTCACCCTCCTCGAAACCGAGGACCACCAGCACCTCGCGTACACAGAAGGACAGCGCGGCAGTCACTGGGTTTCGGACCCGGATGAAATGTCCATCCTGGAAAGCAAGTATGCGATGCTGCGGACACAGGCCCGCGACGTCGAAGAGTCCAAGCGCATCTTGGACAGCTTGCTAGGAGAAGCATGAGCACCGAAGCCCTTCAGTGGTTCAAGTCGACGTACAGCAGCGACGAAGGCGGCGCGTGCCTCGAAGTCGCCCTCGCCTGGCGGAAGTCGAGCTACAGCAGCGACGAGGGCGGCCAGTGCGTCGAAGTGGCCCAGTGCCCCGGCACCATCCACATCCGCGACTCCAAGAACCCCGAAACCACCGGCCCGACCCTCGCCCTCGCCCCCGCCACCTGGGCCGCCTTCACCACCACCCTCTGATCAGCGGTTGATGACCTCCTCGACCTTGGTCGCCACGTACTGAGCCTGGAGGTCACGCCCTTTTAACCTCAAAGATCGTTACCTCACCCCCGGTCCCACAGATAGACCGGGCATGTCGATCACCTCAACACGCCCCACCCTGCGGGAACTCCTCTTCCAGGACGGCCCCGAAGCCGACCTCCACGCCCACCACCGCCACGCGATCACGGCCCCCCTCTTCCGCCACCGCCCCGAAGCGACGACCGAGGAGCGGTGGCGGCTGTCGTACGATCGCCTCCGCCACCTCAACGCACAACTCCCCTTCCCGGCGGAGCACTTGGCGTCCAGCCCGCGTCACCTGGCCGCACTCCACGAGTGGACGTCGGTGGTGGACGGCGCGACGTCGGCGATCGCGAGCATCCACTACAACCTGTTCCTCGGCAGCGTCCTGGCCGACCAGGACTCCCCGCCCCGGGACCTCACCCCGTACACCACCCTCGCCCGCACCGGCACCTTCCTCTGCACGGAGCAGGACCACGGCAACGACGCCCCCGCGCTGGAGACGACGGCGACGTACGACGTCGAGGCGGACGAGTTCGTCCTGAACACCCCGCACGACGGCGCCGCGAAGTTCATGCCGAACACGAGCCCCGCCGGGGGGCCGAAGACGGCGGTGGTGGCGGCCCGCCTCCTCACGAACGGCCGGGACGAGGGGGTGTTCCTCTTCCTGACCCCGCTGACGGACGAATCGGGCCCTCTCCCCGGCATCACGATCACGCCCTTGCCAGAACGTATCGGCAACCCGGTCGACCACTGCGTCACCACCTTCACGGACGTCCGCCTCCCCCGCACGGCCCTCATCCAGGGCCCGCACGGCCGCCTGGAACGCGACGGCACGGTCAAGAGCCTCCTCGGCAGCCCGAGGAAACGCTTCCTCACAGCGATCGACCGCGTCACGACGGGCAAGCTGTGCATGAGCGCGAGCACGGTGGGCGGTGCGCGGGCGGCCCTCGCCGTGGCGGTCCGTTACGCGAACCTCCGCAAGGTCTCCGGACCGGCGGGCGGCGAGGCCCGCGTACCGATCTCGGCGTACCTCTCCCACCGGTCCCGCCTCCTGGACCGCGTGGCGACGGCGTACGCGATGACGTTCCTGCACCGGACGGTGATGGACGAGTGGCTGAGCCACTCAGCCACCGAACCGGCCGAACACCAGCGCGCCGAACGCCTCGTGGCCATCGCGAAGGGCTGGATCACCTACCAGGCCCGGGACATCGTCACGGAATGCCGCGAACGCTGCGGCGCCCGCGCCCTGTTCCCGGTCAACGGCCTGGCCCACTACGCCGCGAACGTGGAGGGCGCGATCACCGCCGAGGGCGACAACCTGGCCGTCTGGTCGAAGGCGGGAGCGGAACTGCTCTTCGCCCACCCCCTGGCCGAGGAACAACCCCGAGCGACAGGAGTCGAAAACGTAACAGACGTAACGTTCCTCCGCCGAGCCCTCACCACCGCCGAACGCCACTGGCACCAGACGGCCCGCACAGCCCTCCGCGCCCCCGGCGCCAAGGGCGACACCTTCGCCCGCTGGAACAACGCGGCCCTCCCGGCCCTGACCCTCGTGGAGACATACGCCCTGGGCCAGGCGTCGGACGCGTTCACCAGAGCCTGCGCCCAAGCCGCCTCCCCCGAACTGACCGCCCTGCACGCCCTGTTCCTCCTGCGCCACCTCCAGCCGTACGAGGGCCTCCTCCTCGCGGAAGGCGCCCTCACCCCGGACCAGGTCCGCGCCCTCCCCACAGCCCGAGCCACCCTCACCGCCCTCCTCTCCCCCCACCTCACAGCCCTCACGGACGCCTTCGACATCCCGGAGGAACACCTCGGCTCCCTCCCCCTGCTGACCACTTGACCCGACCGAAGCCCCTCCCCCTCATCTCCCTGGCCGACCCGTACCACCCCACCCCCTCGGCCAGGGAGCCCCCCGAAGAAAAAGCGTGATCAAGGTCGCCCCACGCCTCCCTGTCCTCGAACAGCACGCCAGGACATACTTCACGCGGGCGCACCGCCCGCCTCCACCATCCGGCGTCCCCCTCCCCCGAGACCGAGACCGAAAGACGTCCCCTTGCGTTCCAGACACGGCTGGCTTCCGGTTCTCGCACTGACCCTGAGCGCGGTCGCGCTGAGCACCACCCCGACGTCCGCCACCCCCGCCCAGCCGACCCCCCGCGCGGAGGAGCGCTACTGGACGGCGGCCCGCATGGCCGAAGCCGTACCCGCCGCCCCGGCACCCACCCCCCTCACCACCCCCCGCGCACACACCGACGCGGTCACCCCCCGCCGCACCGCGCCCCCCGGCACCCCCCGCCCGCAGTCCTTCGCCGGCCACCCCACCGTCGGCACGTTCTTCTTCGACAGCAGACCCCTCGGCGGCAAGAGCACGTTCTGCACGGGCAGCGTCGTCCACACGGCGGCCAAGGACATCGTCCTGACGGCGGGCCACTGCGGCACGGGCCTCCAGAAGGCCACGCACCGGATCTTCGTACCCCGCTACGTGAGCGGCAAGTCCGCGGCGGCGCAGCCCTACGGCGTCTTCCCCGTCACCCGCGTCTACCTCGACCCCCGCTACGTGCCGAACACGAAGAAGCCGGTCTCCGACCTGGACCTGGCCTTCACGCAGACGGCGCCCAACAGCAAGGGCAGACGCCTGGAGGACGTCACCGGCGCGCTGACGTTCACGTCGACCGCCACGGGCTACACGCACCGCGTGACCGTCCTCGGCTACCCCAGCGCGGAGAAGGTCAACCCCCGCCACAACCCGATCCGTTGCCCCGTCACCACCAAACGCCTCGCGGGCTACGCCCAGTTGAGCATGGCGTGCACGGGCTTCTACGGCGGTGTCTCCGGCGGCCCCTGGATCAAGGACTACGACCCCGCCCGGGGCACCGGCAAGGTCATCGGCGCGACCGGTGGCTACAACGGCGGCGGCAACGACACGAACGACGACTGGGTGACGTACGCCCCGCTGTTCGGCAAGGACGCGCAGGCCCTGTTCAACGACGCGGCGGCACACCGCGCGGTGGGCGCGAGACCCCCGTACGGAGCCCCGGCGCCGACCACGCCGCCACGGCCCACCACCCCGCCACGGCCCGCCTTCACGCCCGCGGCCTGGAAGCACGCGGTGGGGATGACGGCGGGCTACTTCACCGGCAGCTCTTCCGGCGGCGCCCGGCACATGGACCTGATCGTGCGCTGGGACGACGGCAGGGTCACCCTCTACCAGGGCGCCGCCACCGACGACCCCGCCCACCCCTTCACCGCCGAGTACCAACTCGCCCCCGCCAGAAGCATCTGGGCCAAGGCGGTCGCCCTGACCACGGTCAATACCGGCGCACCGACCGACGGGCTGGCCGTGCGCTGGACCGACGGCGAGATGACCCTCTACCCGGGCGTCGACCCCAAGGGCTTCCACGGCGAGAAGCAACTCGCCCCGCCCGGCACCGCGTTGTGGCGCGACACCGCCCAACTCATGACCGGCGGACGCTTCACCCCGGGCGCCAACCGCGACGACCTCCTCGTCACCTTCAAGGACGGCCACGTCTCCCTCTACACCGACCTCGCCACCAACGGCCTGACGCAACCGACCCAGATCACCGCCGGGAACACCACCTGGCCCCACGCCGGCCAGCTCACCACCGCCTCCGCCACCGGCAACCCCACCGACGACGTCATCGTCCGCTGGAGCGACGGCGAGACCACCCTCTACCCCGGCCTCACCGCTGCCGGACTCCCCGCCGAGACCCAACTCCAGCCCCCGAACTCCCCCTGGAAGAACGCCGCCCTCGTCACCGCGGGCGCCTTCACCCCGGGCACCGCCGCCGACGACGTCCTCGTCCGCTGGACCGACGGCCACGTCTCCCTCTTCACCGGCACCGACGCGAGCGGCCTCCACACCGAGACCCCCCTCACCTGACACACCCGGCCCGATTGTCAGTGCCGCCCCCTACAGTCACGGACATGGCGACTCTCCCGAACCCCCTGCCCCACCTCGCGACCGACCCCAGCGGTCGCAGCCTGGGCCTCCGCCTCCCGCCGGGCAAGCTGGTGGACGCCGACTGGCCCGAGCCCCTGCTGTGGTACGCGGACCAGCCCTCGTCCTCCGGCAACTGGACGGCGCTGGGCGCCCAGGCGGGCGCGGCGGGCCTGCTGCCGGTGCTGGTCGACGTGGACAAGTACTGGGTGGAGCGCCAGGGTTGGGAACTGGACCCGGACGCGGCGTCGTACCCGGGCGACCACGACGCGGAGGAAGTACTCGCGGAGTACTGGGAGATGAACGACGAGACGGACGACGAGACCGACGAGGACGACGCCTCCCCGCGCACCCCCTTCACCCTCGCCCCCGCCACCACCCCGACCGCCGACCCCGACACGCGAGCCGCCCAACTCGCCGACGAGCTCTCGGAGATGGCCGGCACCGGGTTCACCGAACCCCACCTCGCCCTCGTCCCCGCGCGCCGCTCCGCCGACATCCCGGCCGCGATCGGCTGGACCGGCCCCCTCAACCACGACAACGACGTGGCCCGCCTCTGCGCGGTCCTGCGCACCTGGGAGGACCGGTTCGGCGCCCGCGTCGTGGCCATCGGCTTCGCGACCCTCGCCGTCTCGGTCGCCGCCCCGCCCGCCACCCAGGAGGAGGCGGAGGCCATCGCCGCCGAGCACTACGCCTTCTGCCCGGACACCGTCGACCAGCACTCCGGCCCGATCGAGACATACGCCAAAACCCTGATCGGCGCCCAGAGTTGGCACTTCTGGTGGGACTGACCCGATGATCATCGACCGCGTCTACGCCCACCTGACCCCGGACGACACAGCCGACACCACCGAGCCGGACTGGCCCTGGTCCGTCCCCTGCGTAGCCCACCTCCTGTCGACCGGCCTCCGCCTCACCACCCCGGTGACCTTCCTCGTCGGCGAGAACGGCTCAGGAAAATCCACCCTCGTCGAGGCCATCGCGGAGTCCTTCGGCCTGGACCCCTGGGGCGGCTCCCACGACTGGAAATACGCCAGCCACCGCCCCAAATCCCCCTTGGGCAAACACCTCAAACTGAACGCAACCCCCAACGGCCGCCGCATGCTCTCCAGTTGGTCGGCGCGCAAGGGCTTCTTCCTACGCGCCGAAACCGCACTGGACGCCCTGGACAGAGAAGGCTTCACCCCGGACGAGCTCAGCCACGGCGAAGGCTTCCTAGCCGCGTTCCGCGGCAAATTCCACCACCCCGGCCTCTACATCATGGACGAGCCGGAAGCCGCCCTCTCCTTCACCTCCTGCCTCGAACTCCTCGGCCACATCGACCACTTGACCAAATCCGGCGGCCAAGTCATCTGCGCCACCCACTCCCCCCTCCTGACCGCCCTCCCCGGCGCCACCATCATCGAGGTCGGCGACCACGGCCTACGCGAAACAACCTGGCCCGACCTGGACCTGGTCCACCACTGGCGCCGCTACCTCACCGACCCCACCACCTACCTACGGCACGTCATCGACTGAGCCCGCACCTCACTGCCACCGCTCCAACTTCCGGGCCGCCTCCACCGCCCAGTACGTCAGGATGTTCCGCGCCCCCGCCCGCCGGATCCCGGTCAGCGTCTCGAAGATCGCGCGGTCCCGGTCGAGCCAGCCCTTCTCCGCGGCGGCCTCGACCATGGAGTACTCGCCGGAGATCTGGTAGGCGACGACAGGAAGGTCGACGGCGTCGGAGACGCGGGCGAGGATGTCGAGGTAGGGGCCGGCGGGCTTGACCATGACGAGGTCGGCGCCCTCCTCCACGTCGAGGGCCAGCTCCCGCAGGGAGTCACGCCAGTTGGCGGGGTCCTGCTGGTACGTCTTGCGGTCGCCCTGGAGCGACGAGCCGACGGCCTCGCGGAAGGGGCCGTAGAACGCGGAGGAGTACTTCGCCGTGTACGCCAGGATCGCCACGTCCTCGCGCCCGATCTGGTCGAGCGCGTCGCGGACGACGCCGATCTGGCCGTCCATCATCCCGCTGGGGCCCACGACATGCGCGCCCGCGTCGGCCTGGACCTGGGCCATCTCGGCGTACCGCTCGAGCGTGGCGTCGTTGTCGACGCGCCCCTGCTCGTCGAGGACGCCGCAGTGCCCGTGGTCGGTCGTCTCGTCGAGGCAGAGATCGGACATGACCAGCAGCTCGTCACCGACCTCGGCGCGGACGTCGCGCAGGGCGACCTGGAGGATGCCGTCGGGGTCGGTGCCCGCCGTGCCGTAGGCGTCCTTCTTCGACTCCTCCGGCACGCCGAACAGCATGATCCCGGAGACCCCGGCCTCGACGGCCTCCACGGCGGCCTTCTTGAGACTGTCGCGCGTGTGCTGCACGACCCCCGGCATCGCCTGGATCGGCACCGGCTCGGCCACCCCCTCCCGTACGAACGCGGGAAGGATGAAGTCCGCCGGGTGCAGCCGCGTCTCCGCGACCATCCGCCGCATCACGGGAGAGGTACGAAGCCGCCGGGGCCGGGAGCCAGGAAAAGAACCGTGCTGAGACATACCCCTAAGCTACGCCCGCCCCGGGGGCACCTTTGCCGACGCGATGTCGACCCCGACGCCTCAGACCTGCTTCAGGTACGTCCCGACGACCCAGCCCCACTTGCCCTTGTTCGCCCCGGACAGCACCTTCCCGTAGCTCCAGGACGTCGAGCCCCCGGACATGCAGTACTCGTCGAACGTCGTCCCCTTGGTGAGCAGCCCCTTGGACGTGGAGCTGCTCTTCGGCCCGCTGCGGAGGTTGACGTTCGTCGTGGCCTTCGACGTCACCGGCACCGGCAGGACGAGTTCCTTCGGGCAGGCGGACGGCATGGTCGCGGCGGACGCGGAGGCCGGCAGCCCGACCACGGTCACCGCGCCCGCCAGTGCCACCGAGCCGACCAGCGCCGCGAGTTTCGTACGCAAAGCATTCCCCGTCCGTCAGGTACTGAGCAGTTACGCCCCCGACCTTGCGGCAGCACAGATTCCCGGAGCAACCCGGTGGACGCCACGCCAAGCACCCGTGGACGCCTCGCCAACGACAACCCCGCGGCGCGCCCCGCAGCATGGTCGACGGCCGCTCACGGCAGAAAGCCGACGGCGGAGCGCCCCCCTCGCAGCCCCCCGCGAGGAATGGCGCTCCGCCGTCTCTCACACATCAGGTGGCCCGGCGCCGCCGCCCACCGGGCCGCCGCTCGCTCGGCCGCGTCACAGGGTCCCCGGCGTCAAGGGCGGCCATCCTCCGCCGCACCCCGAACTCGGCCAGCGCCTCGGCCAGCTTCTGCGCGGACGGCTCAGGAGCCATCACATCGACCCGGAGCCCATGCTCCTCGGCGGTCTTGGCGGTGGCCGGACCGATACAGGCGATGACCGTCACGTTGTGCGGCTTACCGGCGATCCCCACCAGGTTCCGCACAGTGGACGACGACGTGAACAGCACGGCATCGAACCCGCCCCCCTTGATGGCCTCCCGGGTATCGGCGGGCGGCGGCGACGCGCGAACCGTCCGGTAGGCGGTCACGTCGTCCACCTCCCACCCGAGGTCGATGAGCCCGGCGACCAGCGTCTCGGTGGCGATGTCGGCGCGGGGCAGGAACACCCGGTCGATCGGGTCGAAGACGGGGTCGTAGGGCGGCCAGTCCTCAAGGAGCCCGGCGGCGGACTGCTCCCCGCTGGGCACGAGGTCGGGCTTCACGCCGAAGGCGATGAGCGCCTTGGCGGTCTGCTCGCCCACGGCCGCGACCTTGATCCCGGCAAAGGCACGGGCGTCGAGCCCGTACTCCTCGAACTTCTCCCGCACCGCCTTGACCGCGTTGACGGACGTGAACGCGATCCACTCGTACCGCCCGGTGACGAGCCCCTTGACGGCGCGCTCCATCTGCTGGGGCGTCCGGGGCGGCTCGACGGCGATGGTGGGCACCTCGTGCGGCACGGCGCCGTAGGAGCGCAGCTGCTCGGAGAGGGAGGCGGCCTGCTCCTTCGTCCGCGGCACGAGCACCTTCCACCCGAAGAGCGGCTTGGACTCGAACCAGGCGAGCTGGTCCCGCTGGGCGGGAGCGGACCGCTCCCCCACGACGGCTATCACGGGCCGCCCGCCGTCGGGCGAGGGCAGCACCTTCGCCTGCTTGAGGGTCTGCGCGATGGTCCCGAGGGTCGCGCACCAGGTCCGCTGCCGGGTGGTGGTCCCGGCGACGGTCACCGTCAGCGGCGTATCGGGCTTGCGCCCGGCGGAGACCAGCTCCCCCGCGGCGGCGGCGACGCCGTCCAGGGAGGTCGAGACGACGAGCGTCCCGTCGGACGCCCCCACCTCGGTCCAGCACCGGTCGGAGGCGGTACGGGCGTCCACGAACCGGACGTCCGCCCCTTGAGCGTCCCGCAGAGGCACCCCGGCGTAAGCGGGCACGCCGACGGCCGCCGCGACACCGGGAACCACCTCGAACGGCACACCGGCGGAGGCGCAGGCGAGCATTTCGGCGGCGGCGTACGTATCCAGTCCCGGGTCGCCCGAGACCGCACGGACGACCCGCCTGCCGCCCCGCGCGGCCTCCATGACAAGATGTGCCGCATCCCGCACCACGGGAAGCGCCACGGTCGCTGACGCACTGTCAACTACCGTGGGCTGTGGTGCGATCGTGCCCGGCGCGGGGTCGGTGGGCACGACGGAGACGCCGGTACGGGCGTGCGTCCGCACGACGTCGAGCACCTCGTGCTCGGCGACGAGGACGTCCGCGCTCGCCAGCGCCTCCACGGCGCGCAGAGTCAGCAGTCCCGGATCCCCGGGTCCGGCACCCAGAAAGGTGACGTGCCCGTGGTCCAGGCCGGAGGGAAGGGTGGTGGGGCTCAATGTGCTCGCTCCCCCATCAGACCGGCCGCGCCCTGGGCAAGCATCTCGGCGGCGAGCTCGCGACCGAGCGTCGTTGCCTGGTCATGCGTCTCGGGCACGGGACCGGTGGTGGACAGCTGCACCGTACGGGAGCCGTCGGTGGTCCCGACAACCCCTCGCAGGCGCATTTCCTTGACAATCTGCCCGTCGGCCAGCAGGTCGGCCAGCGCACCCACAGGTGCGCTGCAACCGGCCTCCAGGGCGGCGAGCAGTGACCGTTCGGCCGTTACGGCGGCCCGCGTGAACGGGTCGTCGAGTTCGCCGAGCGCGGCGACGAGGTCGGCGTCGGACGCCGCGCACTCGATCGCCAGTGCCCCCTGGCCGGGGGCGGGCAGAACCGCGTCTATCGACAGGAAGTCGGTGACTTCGTCGGCGCGCCCGATCCGGTTGAGCCCGGCGGCGGCCAGCACGACCGCGTCCAGCTCACCGTCGTGGACGTACCGGATCCGGGTGTCGACGTTCCCCCGGATCGCGACCAGCTCGAAATCCAGCCCGTGCGCACGGGCGTACGCGTTCAGCTGGGCCGCCCTGCGCGGCGAACCGGTGCCGATCCGCGCCGCGCGGGGCAGATCGGTCAGCTTCAGCGCGTCCCGGGCGACGAGCACGTCGCGCGGGTCCTCGCGCACGGGTACGGCCGCCAGCGTCAGCCCCTCGGGCTGCGCCGTCGGCAGGTCCTTCAGCGAGTGAACGGCGAAGTCGACCTCGCCCGCGAGCAGCGCGTCGCGCAGCGCGGTGACGAACACGCCGGTCCCGCCGATCTGCGCGAGGTGCTCGCGGGAGGTGTCGCCGTACGTCGTGATCTCGACGAGTTCGACCGGGCGCCCGGTCACCTGACTCACCGCCTCGGCCACCTGCCCGGACTGGGCGAGGGCGAGTCTGCTGCGCCTCGTCCCCAGTCTCAGCGCCTTGTCACTCATTCCGGGTCCTTCTCATCCGTTGCCCGGGACACGGCGGCGACCGTCTCCTGGTCGAGGTCGAACAGGGTCCGCAGCGCGTCCGCGTACCCGGCGCCGCCGGGCTCCGCCGCGAGCTGCTTGACCCGTACGGTCGGGGCGTGCAGCAGCTTGTCGACGACGCGCCGCACGGTCTGGGTGATCTCGGCCCGGTGCTTGTCGTCGAGCCCGGGCAGCCGCCCTTCGAGGCGCGCGATCTCGCCGGCCACCACGTCGGCGGCCATCGTCCGCAGGGCGACGACGGTCGGCGTGATGTGCGCGGCGCGCTGCGCGGCACCGAAGGCGTTCACTTCGTCGGAGACGATCCGCCGGACCTGGTCCACGTCGGACGCCATCGGCGCGTCCGCGCTCGCCTCGGCCAGCGACTCGATGTCCACCAGCCGCACCCCGCCGACCCGGTGGGCGGCGCCGTCGATGTCGCGGGGCATCGCGAGGTCGAGGAGGCAGAGGACGGGTTCGGCGGAGACGGCGTCCACCGTTTCGGGACGGCGCCGCTCGGGAATCCGGCCGACCGTCGCGGCGGTCTGCGCGAGCGCCGAGATCAGCTCGGCCTCCCGCTCCGCCCGCCGGTCCACGCTCCCGTTGTCGACCCACGCCGCGTGCTGCTCCAGCGTCGCCGCGTCCATCCCGGCGACAGCGGCATCGCCCGCGACGGAGAAGCCCTGCTGGACGGCGCCGAGGTCGAGGGGGCAGGAGTCTTCTGTCTGCGGCGGTCTGATCGTGCGCGGTGCTGGTGCGGCATTGAGCGCCACGGCCTCCGTGCGCCCCTCGACCGCCCGGGCGACGTCCTCACCCGTCAGCACCAGCCCCGTCGCCCCCGTGCAGGACACCGCCAGATCGGCCCGTGCCAGCTCGCCCGGCACCGATTCCATCGGGACCGCGCGGGCCGTCACGTCCGTACCGTCGGTCAGTATCTGCACGAGCCGCTCGGCGCGGTCGTACGTCCGGTTGGCGACGACGATCTCCCCGACCCCGGCGCGCGCGAGCGTCGCCGCGGCCAGCGAGGACATCGACCCGGCGCCGATGACCAGCGCCTTCTTGCCCCGCACCCACTCCTCGACCGGCGTCTGGCGCGCGAGCTGTTCGAGACCGAAGGTGACCAGCGACTGCCCGGCCCGGTCGATCCCGGTCTCCGAGTGCGCCCGCTTCCCGACCCTGAGGGCCTGCTGGAACAGGTCGTTCATCAGCCGCCCGGCGCTGTGCAGCTCCTGCGCCTTCGCGAGGGAGTCCTTCAGCTGCCCGAGGATCTGCCCCTCGCCGACGACCATCGAGTCGAGCCCGCACGCCACGGAGAACATGTGGTGGACGGCCCGGTCCTCGTAATGCACGTACAGGTAGGGCGTCAGCTCGTCGAGCCCGACCCCGCTGTGCTGCGCGAGCAGCGTCGACAGCTCGGCGACCCCGGCGTGGAACTTGTCCACGTCGGCGTACAGCTCGATCCGGTTGCAGGTCGCGAGGACGGCGGCCTCGGTGGCCGGCTCCGCGGCGACCGTGTCCTGGAGCAGCTTGACCTGCGCGTCCTGGCCGAGCGAGGCCCGCTCCAGGACGCTCACGGGAGCGCTGCGGTGGCTCAGGCCGACGACGAGGAGACTCATGCCGGCATCACGGCGGGGACGTCCCCGTCGGGCCCCTGCTCGGAGGAGTCGCCCGGCACCGCGGCGCTCGCGTTCTCGGCGATCTCGCCGGCCTTGCGCTGCTCGTGGAAGGCGAGGATCTGGAGCTCGATCGAGAGGTCGACCTTGCGGACGTCGACCCCGTCGGGGACGGTCAGCACGGTCGGCGCGAAGTTCAGGATGGACGTCACCCCGGCGGCCACGAGCCGGTCGCACACCTGCTGCGCGACGCTCGGCGGGGTCGTGATGACCCCGATGGAGACGCCGTTGTCCTGGATGATCCGCTCCAGGTCGTCACTGTGGCGCACGGCGATCCCGGCGACCTGGCGGCCCTCCATCGCGGGGTCGGCGTCGATGAGCGCGGCGACCCGGAACCCACGGCTGGCGAACCCGCCGTAGTTGGCGAGCGCGGCGCCGAGGTTACCGATGCCGACGATGACGACCGGCCAGTCCTGGGTGAGGCCCAGCTCGCGGGAGATCTGGTAGACGAGATACTCGACGTCGTAGCCGACACCGCGCGTTCCGTACGAACCCAGGTACGAGAAGTCCTTGCGCAGCTTGGCGGAGTTGACCCCCGCAGCCGCCGCGAGCTCCTCGGAGGAGACCGTGGGCACCGAGCGCTCCGACAACGCGGTCAGGGCACGCAGGTACAGCGGAAGCCTGGCGACGGTGGCCTCGGGAATCCCTCGGCTACGGGTCGCCGGTCGGTGAGTTCGGCCAGTTGCCACGGTGCTCCTGCGGGTTGCGCGGGGCTCTGGGCGGTCATACGTCCCCGGACCGCCCCGTCGAAAGCAGGCTATGTCTTTGTGAACGCGTGCACAAAGATGGTGTCCGATTTGCCCGGCCAACGTGACCGGGGTCACGCGTTTCACTCCTGGGGGCAAAACAGCTCACGCTCCTCATGAATCCCGCCCCCAAGACCACCTGGCCATCGATCCTAAGCGACATTCGTACGTCTTTGGACTAGCTGGTCAGTGCCTTCCGCAGCCGGGCCTCGTCCACGCGCCAGAACGTGTGCTGCTTCCCGTCCACCAGGACGACCGGAATCTGCTCCCAGTAGGCGTCGTGAAGTGCGGCGTCCTGCTGAATGTCCTTCTTCTCCCACACCACGTCCAGCTCCCCGCACACCCTCGCCACCACCGCCTCGGCATCCTCACAGAGGTGACAGTCGGGCTTGCCGATCAGGGTGACGTGCTTCGGTACGGCGGGCTTGCGGCGGAACAGCGGAGTCATACGCCCCATTCTGGCGCGGCGTTGTCGCGGCGATATCGAGTTGTAGTGGAGAGTTCACACCCCCCGAACCTCACCGATCCGGAAGGCACCCGTCGGACTGGCTATGCTCACGACATGGCCGCTCTCGGATGGCTCACTCCCCGTAGGCGCTCAGCCACGGCACGGAGCGTGTTGGCAGGCGAAGCGTCGGCTGAGGCTGCGCGCAAGTCCTCCAAGGAGGACGCCGCCCAGGCCGCTCAGGACAAGGAACCCGAGTTCCCCGTCCAGGGCGACGACAAGGCCGCCGCGTTCTTCGACCTCGACAACACGGTCATGCAGGGCGCGGCCCTCTTCCACTTCGGCCGCGGCCTCTACAAACGCAAGTTCTTCGAGACCCGCGACCTCGCCCGCTTCGCCTGGCAGCAGGCGTACTTCCGCATGGCCGGCCACGAGGACCCCGAGCACATGCAGGACGCCCGCGACTCGGCCCTGTCCATCGTGAAGGGCCACCGCGTCGCCGAACTCCAGTCGATCGGCGAGGAGATCTACGACGAGTACCTCGCCGACCGCATCTGGCCGGGCACCCGCGCCCTCGCCCAGGCCCACCTGGACGCGGGCCAGAAGGTGTGGTTGGTCACAGCGGCCCCGATCGAGATCGCCCGCGTCATCGCCCGCCGCCTGGGCCTGACGGGCGCACTGGGCACGGTCGCGGAATCGGTCGACGGCGTCTACACCGGCAAGCTGGTCGGCGAACTCCTCCACGGCCCCGCCAAGGCGGAGGCGGTCCGCGCCCTCGCCACCGCCGAGTCCCTCGACCTCACCCGCTGCGCCGCCTACAGCGACAGCCACAACGACATCCCCATGCTCTCCCTCGTCGGCCACCCCTACGCCATCAACCCCGACTCCAAACTCCGCAAACACGCCCGCGACCTCGACTGGCGCCTCCGCGACTACCGCACCGGCCGCAAGGCGGCCCGCGTGGGCATCCCGGCGGCGGCGGGCGTGGGCGCGGTGGCGGGCGGCACGGCGGCGGCCATCGCGCTGAGCCGCCGCAAGCGGTAACGGAGTTCGGGGGAAGACGCGATTATCCGACGGCCGGAAAATCACCGGACCGTCCCATCAGCAACCCCGCACGAGCCCAAGCAAACGTCAACTCGCGTCCCACGCGCGGGCAGTTGGCGTTTAGGAGTGCGCGCACCTCCGCGACGAGCCACAACGCGTCCCGCACCCGGCACAACACGCCCTGAACCACCCCCGCAGCCGATCTTTTTCGATCAACCAGCGTTCAGAACACCGAACTTGATCCGCCCTCAATCGATCACAAATCCCATGTAATCGAAGTTTTGAGCAACTCGGCGTAGCAGCACCTTCACGAAGCGTTATTCTCCTCAAACGCATTCCGGAACCCGCCCACCACTGCAACAGGTGATCGGTCCCGCACTGCACGTGATGGAAGCTCTGCCTCTGGGAGTCCCGTGTACCCACACGTCGGGGTTGACGCCTCGGGCCTGGCTACGCTGCGCGATTCGATCGCAACGCTTAAGGAATCGCTGCGCGGTTGTGTCCCCCCCGCGTTCGGCGTGCCCGCCTTCGCCACCGCCACCCCCGTCGGCGCGTGCTACGCGCTCGCCGACGGCGGCACCACCGTCGGCAGGCGCGGTCGCACGACCGCCCCCGCCGCCCGCCGCCCCGCCGCGGACAGCGACAGCGCCCGCATGATGGACCTCGTGGAACGCGCGCAGTCCGGCGAGGCGGAAGCCTTCGGCTGCCTGTACGACCAGTACAGCGACACGGTCTACCGGTACATCTACTACCGGGTGGGCGGAAAGGCCACCGCCGAGGACCTGACGAGCGAGACGTTCCTGCGCGCGCTGAGAAGGATCGGCACGTTCACCTGGCAGGGCCGCGACTTCGGCGCCTGGCTGGTGACGATCGCCCGCAACCTCGTCGCCGACCACTTCAAGTCGAGCCGCTTCCGCCTGGAGGTGACGACCGGCGAGATGCTCGACGCGAACGAGGTCGAGCGCTCCCCGGAGGACTCCGTCCTGGAGTCCCTGTCGAACGCCGCGCTCCTGGACGCGGTCCGCCGCCTCAACCCCCAGCAGCAGGAGTGCGTGACGCTCCGCTTCCTCCAGGGCCTGTCGGTCGCGGAGACCGCGCGGGTGATGGGCAAGAACGAGGGCGCGATCAAGACGCTCCAGTACCGGGCCGTCCGTACCCTCGCCCGGCTCCTGCCGGAAGACGCGCGGTAACCGAAACCTCTCGCCAACTCACTTTCAGTGAAAGTCCGTTGACTTCCCGATCCGATCATCCTCAGTCCGTAACCCAAGTGCCGCGCCATTCGTTGAGCGGGATACAGGCTCCCTGTGGTCACGTTCCGCCCGCCCCCGATCACCCGATCGTGGGGAACCGGTCGAGGACGTGCAACCCTCAGACCCCCAGGGGAGTCGACCGTGATGACGAGAGGAGGTGCCGCCAGTGATCGCGAACGTATCGGCACACCGGCGGGCGAACGCCTTCGCCCAGGCCCTGGAGGATTCCGACCGGGGCACGGCGGCCGAGCAGCCCGAGGGATCACCGCCGGCACCGGCCGCCGCCGACCGCACCGAACAGGACACGCTGCTGTCCCTGACGGCGGACCTCGCGGAGCTGCCGAAGCCGCAGCTGGACCCCGAGGTCAAGGTCGTCCAGCGGGCGCAGTTGGTCGCCGCGATGGAAGCGATGCTGCAAGGGGGTGAGGCCCCCTCCGTACCGGAACAGCGCGGTCACCGCGCCGCGAAACACCGGGCGCTCGGCAAGCTCCGCCCGCGCGGCCGGCTCGCGAAGGGCCTCACGGCGGGCGGCCTCAGCGTCGGCGTCGCCGCGGGCGCCTTCGGCGGGGTCGCGGCGGCGAGTTCGGACGCGCTGCCGGGCGACTCGTTGTACGGCCTGAAGCGCGGCATCGAGGACTTCAAGCTGACGTACCTGACGGACGACGACACGGAGCGCGGCCAGGCGTACCTGGACCAGGCGTCGACGCGCCTGAACGAAGCGCGCCGCCTCCTCGACCGGGGCCGCGGCAGCCACCTCGACCACGAGTCGCTGGGCGAGATCCGCCGCACCCTCTCGGGCATGACCCACGACGCGACGGAGGGCCACCGCCTCCTGCACGAGGCGTACGAACGCGACCCGGAGTCCCTGGGCCCGATGCGCGCCCTCTCCGCCTTCGCCCAGTCCCACCGCGAAACGTGGGGCGCCCTCCGCAACAGCCTCCCGGTCCAACTGGGCGACGTAGGCGACCAGGTCACCTCGGTCTTCGACGCGATGGACGAGGAGGTGGCCCCCCTGCAATCACTCCTCCCCCCACCCCCGTCCCACGGCTCAACACCCCCCCGCACCACCCCGGCCGGCTCCACCCCCCCGTCCCACGACCACCCGACGCCCCCCACCACCCAGGACCACTCCACCCCCACCCACACAACCCCAGGCCGCTCCACCCCCCCGGCAGGCCCCGCCACCCCGTCCGACGACGGCCTCCTAGGCGGCAACTCCGGCAACCTCCTGGACCCCCCGAAGAACCTCCCCCCCACCCCCGCCCTCCCCACCACACCCCCCGACGTCACGATCCCCCCCCTCCTCCCGGGCCTCCTCCCGGGCCTGGGAATCGACAGCGAGGACGCGGACTAGGACGGGTACGACGATGGGGCGCCCGACTTGAAGTCGGGCGCCCCATCGTCGTACCCACCTAGAAAAACACCGACCGCCGCTGCACCAGCAACTTGTACAGCGTGTGCTGGATCTGCTCCCGCACCTGGTCCGTCAGGTTGAACATCAGCATCGGATCCT
>NZ_JARAYJ010000051.1:0-3936 GCF_033794345.1 Streptomyces niveiscabiei | reverse complement strand
GATCCTCGGCAGCCTCCGGCGGATACCCGTCCGTCGGAATCGGCTCACCGAACTGGATCGTCCACTTCGTCGGGAGAGGCACGGCACCCAGGGGACCCAACCACGGGAACGTCGGCGTGATCGGGAAGTACGGGAAGCCGAGGACCCGCGCCAGCGTCTTCGCGTTGCCGATCATCGGGTAGATCTCCTCCGCGCCGACGATCGAGCACGGGATGATCGGGGCGCCCTTGCGCAGGGCCGTGGAGACGAAGCCGCCTCTGCCGAAGCGCTGGAGTTTGTAGCGCTCGCCGAAGGGCTTGCCGAGGCCCTTGAAGCCTTCCGGCATGACGCCGACCAGCTCGCCCTGGCCGAGGAGCCGGTCGGCGTCCTCCGCGCAGGCGAGGGTGTGGCCGAGCTTGCGCGCTAGTTCGTTGACGACGGGCAGGACGAAGACCAAGTCCGCTGCGAGGAGCCGGAGATGGCGGTCGGCGGGGTGGTTGTCGTGGACGGCGACCTGCATCATCAGCCCGTCCAGGGGCAGCGTCCCGGAGTGGTTGGCGACGATCAGCGCACCCCCTTCGGAGGGGATGTTCTCGATGCCCTTCACCTCGACCCGGAAGTACTTCTCGTACACCGGCCGCAGCAGAGACATCAGCACCTGGTCGGTGAGCTCCTCGTCGAAGCCGAAGTCGTCGACCTCGTACTCCCCGGTCAGCCGCCGCCGCAGGAACGACAGCCCGCCCGCGATACGCCGCTCGACGGACCGCGGCTCCTGTGGTGTCACCGGAACATCATCGCGCCCCGGTGCCCTGATGGGCAGAGGCTGGACCTCACCCGTCCCGCCCGTCACCTCGCCGTTGCGCGCCTCCCGCTTCCCGAGCCCGCCCCGGCGCCGCGCGGGCCGCGCCGCCGCCCCCGTACGGGACCTGTCGTCGTCGAACGGGATGACCTTGGCGTCCGCCATCGTGGACACGCTCCTCAGTTCGCGCTCGGCGTCGGAAAGTTCGGCGTCGGAGTCCTCGACGCCGGATTCTTCGGCGGGACCAGCGCCGCGACCCGGTCGACGGCGTCACCGACCCGCTCCGGCGGCAGCAGCCCGGGCCCCTGGCTGCGCGCGAAGTCCGCGAAGGTCCCGGCGGTCGTGTACGCCGGCGAGAACCCGAGCGTCTCCCGCATCAGCGTCGTCGACACCACCCGCCCGTGCGTCAGCAGCCGGATCTGCTCGGGCGAGAAGTCGGTCATCCCGAGCGTGCGCACCAGCGACCCCGCCCAGGTGACGGCCGGCAGCAGCAGCGGCACGGTGGGCCGCCCGAGCCGCCGCGAGCACTGCGACAGCAGCAGCACCCCGTCCCCCGCGATGTTGAACGTCCCGCTGTTCAGGGTCCCGCGCGCCGGCTCGTGCGAGGCGATCCGCAGCACCTCGATCACATCGTCCTCGTGCACGAACTGGAGCCGCGGGTCGTACCCGAACACCGTGGGCAGCACGGGCAGTTCGAAGTACGAGGCGAGCGGCGTCTCCGCGCCGGGCCCGAGGATGTTGGCGAACCTCAGCACGCACACGGCGACATCGGGCCGCCGCCGCGCGAACCCCCGTACGTACCCCTCGACCTCGACCGCGTCCTTCGCGAACCCGCCGCTCGGCAGCGACTTCGCGGCCGTCGACTCCGTGAACACGGCCGGATCGCGCGGCGCGGACCCGTACACGTTCGTACTCGACTTCACGACGAGCCGCTTCACGCCGGGCGCCTTCTGACAGGCCCCCAGCAGCTGCATCGTCCCGATGACGTTGGTCTCCTTGACCGACGTCCGGCTCCCACTGCCGAGCGGCGTACCGGTCACGTCCATGTGGACGACCGTGTCGGCACCGCTCTCCGCCAGCACCCGGGCGATGGTCGGCTGGCGGATGTCCGCCTGGACGAAGCCGGCGCCCCCGAGGGAGTGCTCGGGCCGCACGACGTCCACCCCGATCACCCGGTCCACGCCGGGATCGCGCTGGATCCGCCGTACGAACCGTCCCCCCAGCCTGCGGGCCACTCCGGTGACAAGCACGACCTTCCCCAAGATCAGCGCCTTTCTTCCAGGGCCTGGTGTTGGGTGCCAACCTAGCGGTTCGGTGTTGCGCTGTGATGACTGCCCGAGGCAAGCAGGGACGCGGCTGGCCGGATACGCGGCTGGCCGGATATGCGGGCGGCCCCCGCCGGAATACCCGGTGGGGGCCGCACCACGCGTACGCGACGCGCGCCGATTCAATTCGTAAGCGCTGCGGCTTACTTCTTGTTACGGCGCTGGACGCGCGTCCGCTTCAGCAGCTTGCGGTGCTTCTTCTTCGCCATCCGCTTACGCCGCTTCTTAATGACAGAGCCCACGACTTACCCTCGCTCACTTCTCATCACTCGGTGCTGGGCGCCGGGGCCCACACGACCTACGAGGGGCCAGCCTACCCGTCCGCGCGCTGAGGTCGTAATCGAGGGGGTCGGGGGAGATCGGAAGTGCCCTGTACTGATCCCCCCCAGGTCAGCCGTCAGGCGGTTTCCACCCCCACATAACTCTCGCGGAGGTACTCGTGCACCGCTTGTTCGGGGACGCGGAAGGACCGCCCCACCCGGATCGCGGGCAGATGACCGCTGTGCACCAGGCGGTACACGGTCATCTTCGAAACGCGCATCACCGCGGCGACTTCCGCCACGGTAAGGAACACAACCTCGTTGAGAGGCCGATCAGCTGCCATGACAACACCTGAACCTTCCGCACTCGACGGCCACCGGCTTCCCCTTCCGGTGACTCTTCGTCGTTGCGTGCTCACTCCCCAATGTAGGGGCGGGTGATGCGAGTGGGGAAGAGGTGCACCCCAAGGCAGTCCTACTGTGACAGACACGCTCGATTGAGTACGTAGCGGGTAAGCGGCAAGTAGTAATCGGACCGCACGCCGTCATCAACCGGAACGGCGACGGACACGATCCCCTCGGCCTGCCCCACGAACACCGCGGGGTCATCGGCATCGGCGAGCCCAATGGCCTCAAACCCCAGCTGACCTGCTCCGCAGACCCAGCCGTGGTCCCCGATGACCAGGTCCGGCAGCCGCCCGCCGGACGCCGCGAGAGCCTCCAGCGCGAGCCGAACCGGCAGCGGGGAATGCGTGTGTACGCCGGTCGCGCGACCGGCGCGTTCGACGCCCGGTTCGAGGAGCCGGCCGACTCCCCGTACGTACTGGAGGATGTGCGTACGTAGACCGAACCGGGTCGTTATGTCGACAGAGAGACCCTTCGCAGGTGTGAGCACTTCACATCCCGCCGTCGACAAAGCGTCCACGATCCCCCGGTAAAACCCCCCTAACTGCCCCGGATGCCCCGTCCCCACCAACACAGCGCCGTTACAGAGCGCAACATTCCTGATCCGATCCGCAAACGCGTCGAGCGCGGCAACGGTCTTCAGCGGCTCGACCCAATCCTGCCCTGAAACCACCCCCAGATCGTCCGAAACCCCACACGCCTCCACCATGACCCCCAGCACCTCCCCAACCCCCCACACCCCCCTGGGCACCACCCCCAACGTCACCCGGGGATCCCCCACCCCGAACAACCGATAATTCCGCAGACTCCGCTCCCGCAGAGTGGACACCCGCCCAGAAATCCGCACATCGACGAGATACCCCACCAGGGCTTCAACACTGAACACACCAAAATCCTCCCGAACCCATCCCCTCATGTCCGCAACTCGTCCCCCCACAACCTGGTCGGAG
Organism: Streptomyces niveiscabiei; assembly: GCF_033794345.1. Taxonomy (NCBI): domain Bacteria; kingdom Bacillati; phylum Actinomycetota; class Actinomycetes; order Kitasatosporales; family Streptomycetaceae; genus Streptomyces; species Streptomyces niveiscabiei. The sequence goes on along the minus strand of NZ_JARAYJ010000051.1, from coordinate 218 downwards.
TAACACCACCCCCACTCTTGCAGCCCACCCGCCCCTTGAGGACGGGCGCCCCTTGAGGACGAGACGCCCCTCAACCCACCCCGCTTCCAGCCCGTCCGGCGTTTGAGGACAAGGCCCTTTCGGGGCCGATCCCCCACCCACACACCGACACCAGCCCCCCCCCCCCCCCCCCCCCCACCCCCCCCCCCCCGGGCGGGGGGGGGGGGGGCCCGCCCGGG
>NZ_JARAYJ010000050.1:0-51892 GCF_033794345.1 Streptomyces niveiscabiei | reverse complement strand
CGCGCGGGGGACGGGGACCGCCTAGTGAGGGGGGAGGCGTTCAGCGAGTCCGGCTGGACCAACGCCGCCCGGGTCACTTTGCCGGGGCCCCCTATCTACTCCCCCAATAAGCTGTACGTGGGGGCGGGCCTCGACCCCGCCCGCCCGCCCGCGACCTGGAGCGCCTTCACCGACGACTGCGCCACGATCAGGAAGAGGACCGGCGTCGCGTGCGTCGCGCTCGGCAACAAGGAGGGCGCCGGCATCCAGTTCTTCCTCTCCGGCCTCGGCTCCGGCGCGCTCACCGGCCGGGAGTACGACGACTGGATCGCCGGGAAGCGGAACTGGACGTCCCCGCACGTGAAGCGGATCTTCGAGCTGTGGAAGGAGACCGACGCCGCCGGCCTCAACAACAAGGGGGCCAACTCGACGGCGATGTTCAACGACTCCTTCGCGCTCTTCTCCTCCGGCAAGGCGGCCCATGTCATCGGGCTGATGTCGGACGTCGGGCACTGGAAGGACTTCGGCGAGTTCCTCGACCCCGACGACATCGGCGTCATGCGGGCGCCGGTCATCACCCCGGGGGCGACACCGAGCCTGCCGTACGACGGCGGTATCGGCTACGCGGTCGCCAAGTGGACAACCGATCCGAAGCTCGCCGCCGACCTGGTCCGCTCGCTCACCTCGCGGGACGCGCTGGCGGCGTTCCACGCCGACGCGGGCGCCATCGTCTCCGACCCGTCCGTCAACGTGTCGAAGGGGGGCCCGGCCGTCTCCGCGATCGTCTCCGAGATCAAGAGCGGCAGGCCCGCCCTGCACGTGGCGCTCTCCGCGCGGACCCTCGATCTGATGGGGCGGCTGTCCCAGCAGTTGCTGAGCGGGTCGGTCACCGTCGACGAGGCGCTGAGGCAGCTCGCCGCGTCGGACCGGGAGGGCTGACCGGGTGCCGCTCGACGCCACGCCGCCCCCCGTCCGTCCGGCGCCGGCCGGGCGGACGGGGCCGTCGGACGCCGGGGGTGCGCGCCCGGCCGGCCGGGCGAGGTCCCGCCGCCCGAGGGCGGACCGCCTCGCGCCGTACGTCCTGGTCGCCCCGGCGGTGCTGGTGGTCGTCGCCCTGCGGCTGTACCCCCTGGTGCTCGGCGTCAACTTCTCCTTCACCGGGGACGGGGACCTCGACGGCGCCTCGGTCGGGCTGGACAACTACACGGCCCTCTTCGACGACCCGCTCTTCCGCGGCGCGCTGCGCAACACGGGGCTGCTGGTGCTGCTGCTGCCGGTGGCGGTCGCCGTTCCCGGGCTCCTCGCGACCTTCATCCACCTGCGCGTTCCGGGGCACCGGTTCTTCCGCGGCGCCTACTTCTTCCCCGCCGTGCTGTCACCGGTGATCGTCGGCGCGATCTTCAACCTGCTGCTGGCCTACGACGGCCCGGTCAACACGCTGCTGGACGATGTCGGTCTCGGCCGGGTCGACTGGCTCGGCGATCCGGACGTCGCGCTCTACACGGTCGTCGGGGTCCATGTCTGGGCGACGTTCGGGATGGCGCTGGTGGTGTTCCTCGCCGGGTTCGCGACGCTGGACTCCTCGCTGCTGGACGCGGCGCGCATCGACGGCGCGTCGGTGCCCCGGATCATCTGGCACGTGATCGTCCCGGGCCTGTCCCGCACCATCCAGTTCGTGTTCGTGACCACGATGATCGGAATGCTGACGTCGATGTTCGGACTGCTCTACGTGATGACCGGCGGCGGCCCGGGGGGCTCGACCTATCTGCCGGAGTACTACATCTGGATCCAGCAGGGCCAGCTGAACCGCCCGGCGCTCGCCTCGGCCGCGTCCACCGTGCTGTTCCTCGTCATGGTGGTGGTCGGGCTGCTCCAGGTCGGCGTGCTCAGCCGCTCCGGCAGGGCGGAGTGATGTCGGCCTCCCGGGCGGGCCGGTGGCTGGTCGCCGGGGCGATGGGGGTGCTCGCGCTGGCCACGGTCTATCCGCTGGTGTTCACCACGAACGTGGCGCTGAAGACACGGCACGACTACGTCCTCGACCGGTTCGCCCCCGCGCGCTCCCCGCGCCTGGACAACCTCGCCACCGCGTGGGACAGCGCCGGAATGGCACGCTACTTCGCCAACTCGCTGATCGTCGTCACGTGCGCGGTCGTCCTGCTGCTGCTGATCGGGTCGATGGCGGGCTTCGCCCTGGGCAGGCTGCGGTTCCGCGGGTCGCGGGCACTGTTCCTCGGCTGTCTCGCGGCCCTGTTCGTCCCGTTCCAGGTCATCATGGTGCCGCTCGCCCGGACGATGGCCGACCTCCGTCTCATCGACACCCATGCCGGGCTGGTCCTCGCCTATGTCGCGCAGTTCCTGCCGTTCACCGTCTTCCTGATGGCGAGCTACTACGCGCACGTCCCGGCCGAACTCGTCGACGCGGCCCGGGTCGACGGCAACACCCACTTCGGCGTCTACCGGCGGATCATGCTGCCGCTGGGCGCCCCGGCCCTGGTCTCGGTCGGCGTCCTGAACGCGCTGTTCTGCTGGAACGACGTCCTCATCGCCCTGCTGATCATGCCGTCGGCCGAGAACCGCACCCTGATGGTGGGGGTCACCTCGCTGCGCGGGCAGTACGCGGACGACATCCCCACGTTCGCCGCCGGTGTCCTGATCGCCGCCGTGCCGATGCTGCTGCTCTACCTCCTGTTCCAGCGTCACATCGCCGAAGGCGTCACCGCCGGTTCCACGAAGGGCTGACATGCGGATCACCGGATTTCGAACCCTGAACACGGTCCTGGACTGGGGGCGGCCGGTCGGTGACGCCAACGGCGTCTACGCCGACGGGCTCGTCCCCGTGCCGGTCGTCCTGGTGAGTACCGACGTGGGGATCACGGGCGTCGGTCTGGGGCCGTCCGCCGGCGCGGAGTCCGTCTTCGCGGCCCTCGACGGGGAGGACCCGCGCGCTGTCACGGCTCTGTACGACCGGATGCTGCGGCAGACGTTCAAGGCCGGGCACGCGGGCGTGGTGTTCGGCACCATCGGCGCGTTCGACACGGCGTTGTGGGACATCAAGGCCCAGGCCGCCGGGGAACCCCTGTGGCGTCTGCTGGGCGGCCGTGACCGGCGGGTGCCCGCGTACGCCTCGGGTCTGGACATCGGCCTCACCGACGCCGAACTCGCCGCCGTGTACCAGGCGTACGCGGAACGCGGTCTGCGCGCGGCCAAGCTGAAGGGCGGTCTGGACGTCGAACGGGACCGGCGGCGGCTGTCGCTGGTCCGCGAGGTCCTCGCCGACGCCGCCCGGGGAGCGCAGCCCGCGCTGATGCTCGACGCGAACGAGTCGTGGTCGCGCAAACAGGCCGTCCGCCACGTGTGCGCGCTGGAGCGCACCCTCGACCTCACCTGGGTCGAGGAGCCGGTCCGGCGCTGGGACGCCGAGGGGCTGGCCGTGGTCGGCCGGGGGATCCGGGCCTCGGTGGCCAGCGGCGAGAACCTCTCCGGCCTCGAACAGTTCCGGCCGCTGCTCGCCGCGGGGGCGGTCGACATCGTCCAGACGAGCGCGGTCTGGGGCATCACCCACTTCCTGCGGGTCGCCACCCTCGCCCACGCGCACGACCTGCCGGTCAGCTGCGTCGGCACCACCCCGGTCGGCCTCCTGCACGCGGCGACCGCCACCCCGAACCACCTCGCCGGCGAACTCCAGGACCTCCAGCCGCCGTTCGGCATCCACGTCGATCTGCACGTCGAGGGCGGCGAGTTCATCCTCGGCGACTCACCGGGCCTCGGCATCCGGGTCGACGAGGAGACGATCCGCGCAGCGGCCCCCCGCCCCACTCCCCCGGCCGCCGACGGCACAACCGTACGACCGGAATCCGCCGGCCGCCGCCTGCTCCCCACCCCGGACTCCACCCCCGGCCCACACCCGTCCACCCGCCGCCCCCTTCCGCTGCGCCGGACGGACGGGAGGCCCGCACGCAACGACACCGAGCCGATGATCTGACCGGGCGGCGACGGTACGGATGCGGGGCGCGGCGCTCCACGACGGTGGAGAGCGCCCCTGCCTTCAGCTGCCTTCAGCGCCGCGAGGGCGTCGAAGCCCTCGCGGTCCGACCCGGTCGTGGCCGGCCTACCGCCCGCCGGGCACCACCGTGTCCCTCTTCCCGCCCCGGAGGCCGAGGGCGACGAGGACGGCCGCCGCCAGGACGATCGTCGTTTCCACGGCAAGGACCGTGTGAAGGCCCGTCAGCAGGTCCGGCGAGGTGGTGGCGAGGACGCCGAGCAGCGGGATGCCGATGGTGATGCCGACCTGCTGGGTGGAGGTGACCAGGCCGGTCGCCAGGCCCTGTTCCTCGTCCGGTACTCCGGAGGTGACCGTCAGGCCGTAGGAGACGATCACGCCGAGGTGGCACACGCAGGCCAGCGAGACGGCGGCCGTGGCGAGCCACACCGACCAGGCGTGGGTGTCCAGGCCCAGCAGGGCGGCGGTCAGCACGCCCTGCCCGGCGAGCGAGCCGACCAGCGTGCGGCGGGCGCCGAAGCGGCCGACGACCTTGGGGGCGCAGGCCCCGGCGACCGCCGACAGCACGCCGGCCACGCCGAAGACCAGCCCTGTGCGGAAGGCGGACAGGCCCAGGGTCTCCTCGAAGTACAGGGTCAGGACGAACACCAGCGTCGACATCGTCGAGAACGTGACCAGACCGGCCGCGTTGCCCCATGCCACGGTGCGGCGGCGCAGCATCGGCAGGGAGACCAGCGGCGCCTCGGTGCGGGACTCGACGAGCACGAACACGGTGAGCAGTGCCAGGCCCGCGGCCAGGGCGGCGATGACGTCGGCGTGGCCGAAGCCGCGGTCGGCGGCCGTCGACAGGGCGTAGATCACCGACAGCAGGCCGCCGGTGACGGTGACGGCGCCGGGCACGTCCAGGCGCGGGCGCTGCGGGGTGCGGGACTCCGGCAGCAGGCCGGGGGCCAGGGGCAGGACGATCAGCGCGAAGAGGGTGAGCACGCCCATGGTGGAGCGCCAGCCCAGGACGTCGGTCAGGACGCCGCCGGCCACCATGCCGACGGTGAAGCCGAGCGAGAGCAGCGTGCCCGAGATGCCGAGCGCGCGGTCGCGGGCCGGGCCCTCCGGGAACGTCGTGGTGAGCAGGGACATCCCGGTCGGGACGATGGCCGCCGCGCCGATGCCCTGGAGGGCCCGGCCGGTGAGGAACGACGCCGGGTCCCAGGCGAAGGTCGCCAGCAGTGAGGCCGCCCCGAACAGGGCAAGTCCGCTCAGGAACAGCCGCCGGCGGCCGTACAGGTCGCCGATGCGGCCGAAGAGGAGCAGGAAGCCGCCGGAGGGCAGCGCGAACGCGGTGACCGCCCATTGCAGCGCCGACCGGCTCATGCCGAGGTCGGCGCCGAGGACGGGCAGCGCCACGTTCAGCACGGAGAAGTCGAGGGCCACCATGAACTGGGCGGCGCACAGGATGAACAGGACGAGTCTGTCGCGCGCCGGCAGCCGTGGGGTGCCGGTCGGTGCGGGTGCAGCTGCGGGGCCGGTCAGTGCGGGGTCGGCTGCGGGGCTGGTCGGTGCGGGGTCGAGAGTGGTGTCGGTCGCCATGCGCAAGAGCCTGCGGCCGGTGGAATAGCCGTGGGGAGCGGCAAGTTGTCCTGGTGGTCACACCACCAGTCACGAGGAGGACCGGCACATGCCCGTGGACGAGCCCAGGGCCTGGCGGCGCAGCGAACTGCGCGAGTTCCTGATGAGCCGCAGGGCCCGGGTCACCCCGGCCGAGGCCGGACTCCCGGACGGGGGCGCCCGCCGCCGCACCCCGGGGCTGCGCCGCGAGGAGGTCGCCGTCCTCGCGGGGGTCGGCGCCTCCTGGTACCAGTGGCTGGAACAGGGCCGGAACATCTCGGTCTCGCCGCAGGTCCTCGACTCCGTCGCCCGCGTCCTGCGGATGGGCAACGCCGAGCGCCGTCACCTCTACGTCCTCGCCGGGCTGAACCCGCCCGTGCCCGAGAGCGAGCCGGGCGGGCAGCGCGACAGCTGCGAGGGGCTCCAGCGGCTGATCGACACGTGGATGCCGTACCCGGCCCACATCATGGACCTCTACTACAACACCGTGCTGTTCAACGACGCCGCCGCGACCGTCCTCGGAATGCGCCCCGGCGTCACGCAGAACTGCCTCGTCGACTTCTTCACCGACTCGATGTACCGCTCCCGTTCAAGGAGCTGGGAGCAGAACGCCCGCACGGTCGTCGCCCAGTTCCGCGCCGCCTGCCTGGCCAGCCCCGACGACGAGGGCTTCCAGGCGGTCGCGGCCCAGCTCAAGGCGGCGAGCCCGGAGTTCGCCGCCCTGTGGGAGCTGCGGGACATCGAGGAGGCCGGGCAGATCCGCAAGGAGATGGACCACCCCCTGCTGGGGCTCCTGTGCTTCGAGTCCACCGTGATGAGACTTCCGGCCCGCCCGGACCTGTCGATCGTCCTCCACACCCCACTGAGCGAGGCGGACACCGCGAACAAACTGGAGTGGCTGGCATCCCCGGAGGGCCGGCGCGGCGCGATGTACCCCGTGGCCGGCTAGGGCCTGTCCGGCGGACAGCCGCCGCGCCCGGACGGCGTCCCGTCCATCCCGGCTCCGGCCGACGACGGCCCTGGGCCGGAGAAGCTCCTGTGTACCGCCCAACTGCACCAGATCCCACGTGACCTGCGTGGCCCCGTCACATCACCGAACACGACACCGAGCCCCCGCCGGCACCTTGTCGGGCCTACGAAGAGCGCCCGAGGGGTGCCGGCCGCTCCGGCGACGACATGAAGTGGCCCGGGGCTCGGTTGTCGAGGTCTCCGAGGAAACGGGCGCTCTCGATCTGGAGTCCTTGGCCCATCAGGCGGCCGACTACTGGCCGTCACCTCCGCGGAGGACAAGGATGCCAACCCCCGTCACCGCATAGCGGCAACTGCCGAGCGGGCGGGGCGAGTCTCGGCACGAACACAGGCCCCGAAGAAAACGATGACCGACAGCCGGACCCGCTCACGGAACGCACGCTGCCTGGCGTCCAGCCCTCCTGCGTTGTTGAGAGCCAGTTTCGCGGGAACCACAACTCAGCGATCCGCCAGCGGATTGAACCCCTCCGGGAAGCCCACTGCCGTCTCCAGGCCGAACGTGACCAGAGCTGCGAGCGCCAGAGGTGTGAACACCGGCCACCACACCCCCCTGATCAGCTCCTGTGCACGGCCCAGGGCCCGAAACATGCACACGCGGTCGTGGGCCATGATCGACGGAGCAAGCACATACAGCACCCCCAGCCAGGCCAAGAGCGGCGCGAGAGGAGTCAGCAGGACGGGGAACAGGAAGGCGGTCAGCAGGTAGCCGCCGACTGTGCCCGGTATCCGGGGCGCGCTCGCCCCCACGAGCCCGCGCACCGTGACCCGCTCGCGTCCAGCTGCGCCAGAGCGGCTCCAAGGCTCCCCCGGTCCCCAGGACCAGGCAGACGGCCAGGATGAGGGGAAGGAAAACGATCAGAACCATGTCCGTGACGTCGCTTGGATCAGCGCCGCCAAGAGCGGACGTCACGTCCGGCCCAGGACCCGGAGGGCACTGCCAAGGAACGTCCCCGGATGGAGCCAGGGTCCTGACATTGCCTCAGCTTCCTCCAGGCGTGCACCGTGACCGTCTTCTCCGTGTTCGGAGAGTTGGTCGCGGAGCTCGGTGGTCTGTTGTTCGAGGTGGTCGGTTTTGCGCTGAAGGGTGGCGGTGGCAGCGTCGAGGCCAGTGGCGCGAGGTGTCCTGGCCGCATGCTCCGTAAGGCGGATGTCGCGTTCGGTGGGGCTGGTCAGATCCCCGCGGGCACCACCGGTGGCAGGCAGGCAGCCGCTGCGGCGGTCACCGTGTGAGTGACGGTTCGTCGCGTGGGCCGGTCTCCTCGGGTGTCGCGTCGGTGGCGAGGCGTTGCTGGAGTCGCAGGTGGCGGAACTCGTAGTGGGCGCCGGAGCGGCGCAGTACGCCTCGGTGGTGGGCTTCTTCGAGGAAGGCCATGAGCCGCCAGGGTGCCCGTCCGGTCAGGGCCAGCCAGAGGCGGGCGACCCCGGTCCGGCCCCAGGCGCTGAGCGCGGGGGTGAGCGTGCCCATCATCACCCACACCTCGGTGTGCATGGTGCCCAGCGTGCTGTCGCGTCCCGTCGCGGCGATCAGCAGCAGGCAGACTCCCCCCGCGAGCACGGAGGCGATCGCGCTGCGGGCGAGCGCGGCGGCGCGGTCGGTGCGCAGGGTGCTGCGTGGGCCGACGGCGCGGATGGTGTCCGAGGGGGTGTTCAGGGCGCGGTAGACGCCGGAGGCGCAGCCGCCGATGGTGCCGACGAGCAGGCCGAACCCGACGAAGGGGATCAGCGTGTCGATCAGGACGTCGTCGGCGGGGCGCAATGCGAGCCATGCCCTGACGGGTCTCGGGAGGGCGAGGACCAGGTTGTGGGCGTCGACGGGCCGGCCGTGCCAGGTGACGGGGCGGCCGTCGCAGTCGACGACCCAGCGGTCGCCGTCCCGGTGGAGCCGCAACGTCCCTTCGAGGAGCTTCAGTCGCGCGTCGGAGGTGATGCGGGCTCCCTCCATGACGGCGAACGGCTCGGTGAGCGCCTTGCGTTCCACCAGCACGATCTTCTCCGCCGCGGCCGTGTGGACGGAGCGGCTCCCGGCGGCCTCCTGGTGGACCCACCCTCCGATCACCGTGCCGTTCGCGCGCGTCGGCGCCGAGCGGATCTCGTACGCGGCGAACGCGGCGGTGATGCCGCCGACGGCGACGGCGGCGGCGACCCCGATGAGCGTGCACGCGAGGAGCCCCCGCAGCAGCCCCTGCCGGAATCCCCGCAGTACGGCGGCCGGTCCGGCGTAGGCGGCTGCCGTCCGTTCGCCGCGCCGCCTCCCGGCGAGGCACAGCAGCAGCCCGGCCCCCAGGCAGGTGACGGCCGCGACCTGTGCGCCGGACCGGCCGACGAGGGCGAGACCGGCGAGGACGAGCACACCGCCCAGTACCCGGACCGCCGCCGGACCGCTCGGCGCGCCCGCCCACGGCAGGCCCAGCGGCAGGGGCCGCCGGGGCAGTCCGGCGACGGCGATCATCATGCACTGCACCAGCCCGAGGAAGCATCCGTTGAGGAACCAGGACGCTCTCGGCGTGATCGTCGCGCCGAGGCGGGGGCTGATCAGCGGCGGCACGAGCACGCCGACGGCCACGGCGACGACCGAGGCCGCCGCCGTCACGGTCAGGGCGAGTCGCACCAGCGTGCGCGGCCCCCGCGATGCCGCCGCTGTGGCGGGCAGCAGGAAGGCCAGCCCGAAGCACAGGCCCAGGAAGTCGCCCGCGAAGTTGACCAGGGCCGATGTCTTGGTGTCCCAGTCGGCGACCACGCCCGTCCCCGACTTGGCCAGCGGCACCAGCACCGCGGCCGTGGTCAGGAGTGCCAGCGCGGCCGGGCCGAGCACGCGCAGGGTCCTGGGCATCACTTCGGGCAGCTCCCACCACGCGAACCGCCAGACGCCCGGGGAGCCGTCTGCGGGCGCCAGGTCACAGGCGAGCCGGCGCAGCCAGCGGTGCGCCGCCTCCGGCCGCCAGCGCGGGTCCGCGTCGGCGAAGGCCGCCGGGACGAAGGCGTCCAGCAGATACCGCTCGATGTGTCCGGCCGTGGGGAAACGGACGAGGTCCGTCAGCTCGCCGGGGTCACGGGACACGTCCTCGTACACCGTGCGGGCCAGCGCCACCGTCAGCGGAGACGTCAGGGCCTCGGCGAGCGGAGCCGAGGGGCCGTCGAGGACCCCGGTCCATCGGGTGCGCCCGGTCGCGTCCGGGCGTGCGGCGCTCTCCAGGTACGTGCGCGCGGCGGCGTAGGACAGCGGTCGCAGCCGTACGACCGCGGCGGCCGTGAGGACGTCGTCGCGCGTGACCTGCTCCCATTCCGCGGTGCGGCAGGTCAGCAGGACCGGCAGCCGCTCGTCCAGCTCGCGGTTCAGGCACCGCAGGGCTTGTGCGCGCACCGGCCCGGGGAGTTCGTCGAAGCCGTCGAGGACAGGCAGGATCAGCCCGGCGTCCAGCAGTTCACGGGCCAGCGTCCGCTCCTCCCGTACGGTGGCGAGGGCCCGGTACTCGGCGGCGAGCCGCTCCTCCAGCCAGTGCCGCAGCCCGGTGGACCGGGGGTCCCAGTCCGCCAGCGCGAAGAGCACGGGAACGGGTTCGTCGGTCCGCCGGGCCGCGAGCGTGTCGCGGACGAACTCCACGGCGAGGACGGTCTTGCCCGAGCCCGGTTCGCCGAGCACGACCAGCCGCCCGGAGGGGAAGTGTCTGAACGCCTCCCTGAGGGGTTCCAGCGGCCGTTCGCCGTCGCGCGGCGCGGGCAGTGGCAGTCCGCCCCGGATGTTGCGTGCGTGGTCCGCGAGCGGCGGCCCCTCGTTCACCCAGGTCACGGCGAGCGGCGCGGGGTCCTGCAACCGGTGTTGCCGGGCCCGCGTGTCCCACTGCGCCGCGACCGCCTCGGCGAGCGCGTCCGCCGCTCTGCGCCGGCGGTCCGGGTCGTCCGGCGGTGCCTGGGTCGCCTCCCGCAGCAGGTCCAGCGCGAGGACCCCGACCGAGACGAACCCCGAGATCGCGGAGAGCCACATCGATGTCTCTTCGGGGCCGTCCCGCATCGCCAGGACGACGGCCAGCGCGACCAGGGCCACGCCGACCACTCCCAGCCCCGCCCGGCGCCACGCCCGTGGTCCACCCGATGACGTCCGCATGTCCGGCCCCTCATGCTCGCGATCCGTCCGTTCCCGTGAGAACGAGGCGCCTGACATCCGCGTACCGGGACCGGCGCAGGCGCGCGGAAGCACGGCGGAGCGTACTTGGGACATGACCTTCACCAGCACCTCGGAGCCGAACAGGGCGCTCGGACCCCGCGACGACGCCGGTCCAGCCCTGCTACGAGGACAACTTCGAGGCCGACTCGGACGAGAAGCGCACGACCACCGGTCGATGCTCCGCACCTTCGTCACCCCAGCGCCTGACGGCAGCCGCTCTCGCGCTGGCTGGCATCCTGATCGGCGGCAGCCCTGGCGGAGCACACCGTCGGCCAGTTCAACATGGCCGGCGGCAACGACGAGTACGGGCCGAGGGGCGACGAAGTGCCCGACGCCCTCGTCCGCAGCGTCGACGACCGCCGGCCCGCGTTCATGACGCTCTCCGAGACATGCCGCGACTGGAACGCGCGCCTGGAGAGCCAACTGCCCGACTACACCGTCGTGTTCCACCCGGTCACGAACGGAAGCGGCCAAGTCGCCCAGTGCAAGCACCCGTCCGACTTCGGCAACGCGGTGCTCTTCCGCGACGACCTGGGCTTCGACGCGGCCACAGCCGTGCCGCACGGCCTGGAGTCGCCCGCCGGCTACGAGCAGCGCGAGATGCTGTGCGTCCGCTCGGACAGCCGCCGGCTCGCCGTCTGTAGCGCCCATCTGACCGTCGGCGACGACCGCCCCCACCTCGACGCCCGGCGTCACGAGGCAGCGGTCGCCGCCCGGATCCTCGCCACCGAGTACGCCGGATACACCCGCTTCCTCGGCGGCGACCTCAACGACGACCCGCTCTCCGGAGCGACCGACAACTTCTACCACCCGGACTACCGGCGGGACGCACACGGCCAGTTCAAGGAGGTCGACAGCCCCTGCGGCAACGAGATGAAGGCGGGTTTCTGGATCCGGTCCCTGCCTCCTGTCTGGATCTGGTGCCGCTCGGGCGAGTCGACCCACAGCCAGGGAAAGATCGACTACCTGTTCGTCGAACCCTCCCTGCGCGTGACCTGGGCCGACGCCACCCACGCCACCTACTCCGACCACGACCCCCTGTGGGCCGGCATCGAGTTCTGACCAGACCGGGAGCGGACGTCCGGGAGCGGGTCAGTGGCTCCCGGACAGCTCGCCGCTGAGCTTCCCGTGGATGCGGGCGCTGGGCTGGTTGAGGCCGGTGATCTCGACGGTCTTGCCGCGCTGGGCGTACTTGGTCCCGATGGCATCGAGGGCGGCCACGGAGGAGGCGTCCCAGATGTGCGCCGCGCTCAGATCGATGACGACCTGCCGGGGATCGCCCGCGTAGTCGAACTGGCCGACGAGGTCGTTGGAGGAGGCGAAGAACAGCTCGCCGGTGACCCGGTAGACCACGCTCGTGCCGTCGGGGTCGGTGACGGCGGTGACCTCCGCGAGGTGGGCGACGTGCTTGGCGAAGATGACCATGGCGGTGACCGAGCCGACGACGACGCCGATCGCGAGGTTGTGGGTCGCGACGACGACCGCGACGGTGATCACCATGACGGCGATCTCCCCCGCGGGCATCCGCCTGAGGGTCCTCGGGGCGACGGAGTGCCAGTCGAACGTCGCGAAGGACACCATGACCATGACGGCGACCAGCGCGGCCATGGGAATGTCGGAGACCACCGGGCCGAACACGATGCACAGCACCATCAGGAACGCGCCCGCGAGGAAGGTCGACAGGCGGGTGCGGGCGCCGGACACCTTCACGTTGATCATCGTCTGGCCGATCATCGCGCAGCCGCCCATGCCGCCGAAGAACCCGGTGACGATGTTCGCGATGCCCTGACCGATCGACTCCCGCGTCTTGGAGGAGTGGGTGTCGGTGATGTCGTCGACGAGCTTGGCCGTCATCAGCGACTCCATCAGCCCGACCAGCGCCATCGCGAACGCGTACGGCGCGATCGTGGTCAGCGTGTCCAGGGTGAACGGCACGTCCGGCAGACCGGGCACCGGCAGCGAGGACGGCAGGTCGCCCTTGTCGCCGACGGTCGGGACGGCGATGGCGGCGGCGACGGTGATCACGGTCAGGACGACGATGGACACCAGCGGGGCCGGGATCACGGTGGTGACCTTCGGGAAGAACACCATCAGCGCCAGGCCGCCGACGATGAGCGGATAGACCGCCCAGGGCACGTTCCGCATCTCGGGGACCTGCGCCATGAAGATCAGGATCGCGAGCGAGTTGACGAAGCCGACCATCACCGAGCGCGGGATGAACCGCATCAGCTTCGCCACCCCGAGCACACCCAGGACGACCTGGAACACACCGGCCAGGATGACGGCGGCGACCAGGTGGCCGAGACCGTGCTCGCGGTTCAGCGGCGCGATGACCAGCGCGACGGCGCCGGTCGCGGCGGAGATCATCGCCCGGCGTCCGCCGACGACCGAGATGACGACGGCCATGGTGAAGGAGGCGAACAGACCGATCGCGGGATCGACCCCGGCGATGATCGAGAAGGAGATCGCCTCGGGGATCAGGGCGAGCGCGACGACCAGCCCGCCCAGCACCTCGGTGCGCCACACTTTCGGATCGCGCAGCCAGTCGGGCTTCAGGCCCCGCAGGCGTACGGCCGGGGACCCAGCGGCAGAAGAAGACAAGGAAGCAGGTACCTGTCGTGCTCGGGCGCACCCCGTTCGGCAGGCCGGGGCGCGCGGGAGGACGCGGGGAACCGGGCGGCGCCCCGCGGAGACGGCCCCTCAGCGGAGGCGGCCGGAAGACGAAAAAGGGGATCAGGTGAAGGGCCCGCGCGAGGACGCGGTCCCCGCCCGGATTCCGGGGCGAAGCATCACGGCGGGCAGGCGGCGGCGCCGGGCGTCATCAGCTCGCGCACGCGTCTCTCCTGCGGGAATCGGATCTTCGCCGGGGGCGGCATCGGCCCCGACACGGCAACAGCGAGGCGGGCAGACCGTCCTCACCGTCGGCAACTCTACCCTAACGTTAGAGTAGAGATCGGTGAGGCGTACGGGACGCACCCCACCCCGGTGCGGGCGCGAAGTTCGGGAAGCAGGAGCGTGGACGGCAAGCACATGCAGATCGGCGAGGTCGCCACGCGCACGGAGCTGTCGCTGCGCACCATCCGGCACTACGAGGAGACCGGCCTCGTCGTCCCCTCGGCCCGTTCCCAAGGGGGCTTCCGCCTCTACACCGAGACCGACGTACAGCGGCTCATGGTCATCCGCCGGATGAAGCCGCTCGGCTTCACCCTGGATCAGATGCGCGACCTGCTGGAGGCCACCGACCGCCTCGATGCCGACGACCGGCTGACCGAGACCGAGCGGGACGAACTGATCGCCCGGGTCCACGCCTTCGAGCAGGCCGCCACCGCGCGCGTCGCCGACCTGCGCAAGCAACTGGGCCGCGCCGAGGACTTCGCCACCACCCTGCGAACCCGCCTGGAGCGAGCCACCGCCCCCAGGGCCTGACGGGCGTCCGCCCCGTACTCAGAGCTGCGGGCCGGACCCCATCTGCGCCATGAACGTCTCCGGGTCGCTGTCGAAGCCGCGGAGCGCGGGCCGCAGCTCCCAGACGCCGGTCTCCTTGGTGAACTCCGCGACGATGGCGGCGGTAGAGCCAGCGAGTCCGGCGAAGTCGTCCTTCACGAGTTCGGTGTACCCCTCGACGACCAGGACCCCGGTGCCCGTGAGGTGGCCGAAGGTCTTGGGGCCGGTGGTCTGGTGGATGACCACGCCGACGACGACCCGGGCGAAGGAGGAGGCGAGGCGGTCGAGTTCGACGGTCATGGCCTCGACGTAGCCGAAGCCCTGCCCGGTCTGGCTGTGGCGGCTCATGTTGATCGTGCCGTCCGGGGAACGGCTGTCGTAGTGGACGACGTACACCGGTTTCCCGTACGGCGCGTCCGCGGAGTAGGTCGCGGCGACGATGTCGAGGTGGTGCGGGGGCTCTCCGAGGAGGCTGGGGTCCCACTTGAGCCGTATCTCGACCTTCTTCAGCCCTGTGCCGCTGTTCACCGGATGACTGCCTCTCCCGCCGCTGCCTGCTGCGGGGTGCTCCCCCGCATCTGGAGTATGGCTCTGCGCAGGCGCGTTAAAGCATCGTCAAGACAATCACCGTGAGGCCGGCGAGTTCCCGGACGTTCGCCAGCGAGAGCGGCGGCGATCATGCCCTGGTAGAGGGCGAGGACGACGTCGCTGACCCGGCCAGTGACGACGTCGACGGAGTCGCGGAAGCCGTAGCGGTCGTCGTACGCACCGAAGTCCCGGGCGAGCGCCCGGAGATTGGTGAGGGCCTCGTCGGGTGCCTGGGGAAGGGCGAGGAAGGAGGCGTGCGGGGTGACCACGGCGAGGCTGTTGTAGCCGTCCTCCTGCATGCCGATCGCGTAGTGGCCCTCCCAGACCCGTACGCCGTCCACGATGACGTACGCGTCTGCCGGTTCCTGCTCCTGGCCCATGCCGGGCAGCAGGGTGCGGTACAGGTGCCAGTAGTGGTCGGCGGGCAGGGAACCGTCGGCGATGCCGAGGTAGCTGGCCATGCGCGGTTCGGTGTTCAGGGCGCCGTAGTGGAAGCCGGTGGGTTCGCCGTTGCCGGGCTTGTCGGGCCAGTAGCCGCCGAGGAGTTGGCCGGGGCCCGCTACCGGATCGGCGGGGTCGTAGGGGGTGTAGAAGTACGACCAGTCGACGTTGTCGGAGGAGTGCGGTGATCCGTGGGCGCAGCGCGGGGTCCGCGTCGGCGGCGGTCTTGAGGGCGGCCTGACCCGGGGCCCGGCGGGCCGCGCCGCCGGCCAGGGCGCGCCGCGAACGATCGCGGTCATCGGCCCCAACGCCGACAGCCCGCAGGCCATGCTGGGCGACTGGGCGGGAGACTCCGGCCAGGTCGACTGGATGCCCGAAGGACATCCACGCGAGCTGGTGGAGACGGTGCTCGACGGATTCCGCGCCGTCGCACCCGCTGACTGGACGGTCACGCACGCACGCGGAGCCGACATCGAAGTGCTCGCCCCCGACCCCCGAGGGCCGCTCTCGCCCGACGGCCAGGCACGGCCGCCCGTTTTCACCCCCGCCCCCGTCGACCGGGCACAGCTCCGGCAGGCCGCCGACTACGCCGTCGCGGTCGTCGGGGACACCCTCGCCCTCACCGGCGAGGCGTGCTCGACGGCCACGCTCGATCTCCAAGGCGGCCAGATCGCCCTGCTCGACACGGTCGCCGCCACCGGCACACCGATGGTCGTCGCCCTGGTCCAGTCCAAGCCGAGCACCCTCCTGGACTCCGCCCTGAACGCGGCAGCGCTCATCGAGGGGCTCAACCCGGGGATGCGCGGTGGCCGCGCCATCGCCGAACTCGTCCTCGGGCTCATCGAGCCCAGCGGCCGTCTGCCGATCTCCTTCGCACGCCACGTCGGACAGCAGCCGGTCTTCTACAACCAGGTGCGGGGCCAGCACGGCGACCGCTACGCGGATCTCAGCCAGGAGCCCCTGTTCGCGTTCGGCGAGGGCCTCAGCTACACCGCCGTCACCTACTCCGCCCTCACTGTGCACGACTCCGACGTCCGCGCCGACGCCACCGTGCGCCTCACGAACACCGGGCACCGCCCCGCACGCCCGACAACCGCCGCGTGGTCGAACCCGGTGCGTTCTCACTGCGCGTCGGTCCCAGCTCACGGCCCGGGCAACAGCTGATCGCGGAATTCCGCATCCGTACGCCGGGATGCGGGTGACGGCCGGTGGGCACATCCGCCGGGAACCGCGGGCCAGCGGCCCTGTCCCACCGGTCGTCGGTTCAGCGTCGTTTTCCGGTCTCGGGGGCGATGGCGCCCTGGCTGGCGCGGCGCATGGCCTCGTACAGCGCGGCGTCGTCCGGTGGGTCGGGCAGTTGGCTGCGGGCCGGGGTCTGGAAGGACTGGATCATCCAGGCGACGAGGCGGCGCCAGGCGTCCGGGGCGGCGTCGCCGGTGGCGCTGAGGACTCCGGCGTTGGCCATCAGCAGCAGGACGAGGTCGCGGCTGGTGAAGTCCTCGCGCAGCCGCCCGCTGTCCTTGGCACGGCCGATGAGTTCGAGGAAGCCCTCGTACGCCCGGGCGTGGTACTGCTCCAGTTCCGGGACGCCGGGGAAGCTCATGGTCAGGACGTCGGCGAAGCCTCGGTCGGCGGCCTGCATCGCGCAGACGTTCAAGATGTAGCCGGTGAAGCCGTGCCAGGGGTCGGGGTCGGCCAGGGCCTCGGTGGTCGCCTGCGCGTACGCCTTCATGCGGTCGGCGAAGACCTCGGCAACAAGATCCTCCTTGCGGGGGAAGTGGCGGAAGAGGGTGGCGATCCCTACGCCGGCCTCCCGTGCGACCGAGGCCATCGACGCGTTCAGCCCGTCGCGCCCGAAGACCGTGCGTGCGGCGGCGACGATCCGCCCCCGGTTGCGCTCCGCGTCGCTGCGCTTGGGCTGACCTGCGGAATCGGCGGCGCCGGGCTGGGGGGCTCGGGGGCTCATGCGGGCCAGACTAGCAAACCGGAATGGCTTATCCGGTTCCCGTGCTACGGTGAACAACGAAACGGATAGGGCTTTCCGAAAAGGAAACGGATAGCCCTATCCACCTCCCTGACCCTGTTCACGAAAGGCTCCCCCCATGCCCACCATCGCCATCGTCGGCGCCGGCCCTCAGCTCGGCCTCGCCATCGCCCGCACGTACGGCACTCACGGCTACGACGTCGCGCTGATCGCCCGCGACCGGGCCAAGCTCGACGACCTCGCCGGGAAGCTGGCCGCCGAGGGCATCACCGCCGCCGCGTTCCCCGCCGACGTGCTCGACCGCGCCGCGCTCACCCAGGCGCTCGACGACGCGACCGCGCGCTTCGGCCGCATCGACGTCCTGGAGTACTCCCCGGTCGCCGGCCTCCAGACCGTCATGACCACCCCGGCCGCGACCGACCCGGCCGACGTGCAGCACGAGATGGAGTTCCAGCTCTACGGCGCCATCGCCGCCACCCGCGCGGTGCTGCCCGCCATGCGTGAGGCCGGCGCGGGCACCCTGCTGTTCACCACCGGCGCCGGCTCCGTCAACCCTGTGCCGCAGGTCGCCAACGTCAACGCCGCTGCTGCGGCCCTGCGCAACTGGGTGATCAACCTGCACAAGGAGCTGGACGGCACCGGCGTCCAGGCAGCGCACATCGGGATCGACGTGTCCATCGGCACGCCTGCCGTCCCCGGCTTCCCGACCGCCCAGCCAGAGGAGATCTCCCCGGTCTACTGGGACCTGCACACCACGAAGCGCGACCAGGCCGAGCTCGTCTTCAGCCTCTGACACCCATCGCCGTCGACACCTGCCGGGGGCGGCCCCGAAAGCATCCCTCGGGCCGCCCCCAAGCAGGTCGCGCCCTCGCCCTCTACCTCGTGGGCATGGCGGGCCGACCGCTACGGACCCTGGTCCACCTCACCGACGCCCTGCCGTCCTCCCCCGCGTCACCGCCGTCCGGCCGCCGTCAGAACGTGGCGATCGGGTTGACCGGGCTGCCGGACGTACCGGCGAAGCGGACCGGGGCGACGGCGAACTGGAAGTCCCACTGGCCGAGTTCGGCGGCTGTCGCCGCGCACGCCTCCAGGTCGCAGTTGTCCAGGAGCCACAGCCCCATCGCGACGAGGCCCACGGTGTGCACCGGCATCGCCAGGTCTTCGTACCCCGACGGCTGGACGTCCTGAGGGGTGTCGGCGGCGATCAGCGCGACCTGCCGTTCGCTCAGCCACGGCAGGCAGGACGCGTGCCAGCCGGCCTGCGTGACACCGGTGGTCGGGCCGGACTCGTGCCGGGACCGGCCGTAGCCGGTGCGCAGGAGTACCGCGTCGCCGGGCCGTACTCGCACTCCCTGGCGGCGCTCGGCCTCTTCGAGGTCCTCGGGGAAGACGCCCTGTCCCGGTTCCAGCCACGGCACATCGCGGACCTTCGCGATGTCCAGCAGGACGCCACGGGTGACGATCCCGTTCGCCGCCGCCGTGACGGCCGCCCACGCCGATCCCGTCTCGGCCCCGACCAGCGAGTGGGGCCGTCCGTTGTACATCGTGCCGTCCCAGTAGATGTGGCACGGCGAGTCGATGTGGGTGATGGTGTTGCCGTGGAACAGGAGGCCGAGCTTCTCGTTGGAGAAGCCCCAGTGCCGGTCGTTGCGGAATCCGGGCAGCGGCATGCTGTCCATACCCGGCATGTCGGCGGCGCACGGGCAGGTCGTCGTCGACCTCTCCATCTCCTCCGGTACGGCGATCTCCCATGCGCAGGACACGCTTCTGCCGTGGCGTACGGCCCGCGCCGCCGCCAGCCGGACGGCGTCGGTGATGTGGTTCAGCGTGCCGAGTTCGTCGTCGTCGCCCCACCGTCCCCAGTTCGACAGCGTGTCGAAGTAGGCGAGCACGTCGTCCCGTGTGGGGACCGGTCGCCCTGCCGTCGTCCCGGCTGCGGCTCCTCCGGTGGTGCGGTTCGGCTCCATGGTGATTCCTTACGTCGTTTCTCTGGGGTGGCTCGGAGTCTTCCGGCTATCGGGTGATCTCGTAGCGCAGAACCGCGATCCCGTTGTCGAACGAGGTGGCCTCGATCAGCTTCAGGTTCTGCCGGTCCTCGAAGACGCGCCGTCCCCTGCCGCGTGAGACGGGGCAGACCAGCAGGGTGACCTCGTCGACGAGTCCGGCTTTCAGCAGGGAGTCCATGAGGGTCAAGCTGCCCCACAGCCAGATGCCCTTGCCGCTTCGCTGTTTGAGTTCGCGGACGGTGGCGGCCGGGTCGCGCGTCACGGTCGCGGCGGGGAAGTCTCCCCAGGGCGCCTTCTCCAGGGTGGAGGAGGCGACGAACTTGGTGAGGCTGTTGAGCTTCTCACCGTATTCGCCCTGGTCCTCGGCGGTTGCCCAACCCGTGGACTGGGCGTAGGTGTTCGCGCCGAGGAGCAGTGTGTCGACCGCGTCGACGAAGCCCATCACGCGTTCCTTGAACGCCGTGTCGCTGGTTCGGGAGAAGGACTCGGCGGAGACGAAGCCGAGCCCGCCGTCCTCCTCGGCGGCGATGTTGTCGACGGTGACCCACTGCTGGACGATGAGCTTTCTCACGGCTGGCCGCGCCTTTCGTCTGTCGGTCGGATCTTCACAGGAGTGTGCCCATGCAGCCGCAGCCGTGGGCCGTGGCCGTGCCGGTCGTGGAGGGCGGTTCCGAGCCGGCCGCCTCCTCGATCTCCTTCAGCAGGCCCGCCCGCTCCCGCTGAGTGATCAGGCGTCCGTCGACGACCAGCGCGTGGATGCGCCTGGTGTTGCGGATGTCGGCGAGCGGGTCCGCGTCCAGGATCACCAGGTCGGCGAGCTTGCCGCGTTCCACCGTGCCCAGGTCGTGGCCCAGGCCGAACACCCGGGCCGGCTGCTCGGTGGCGGCCCGCAGGGCCTGCATGGGCGTCAGGCCCGCGTCGACGAGAAGCTCCAGTTCGTCGTGGAGCGCGAAGCCCGGCACGACGAACGGGTTGCCGGTGTCGGTGCCCGCGAGGATCCGTACGCCGCTGCGCCGCATCTCCCCCACGAGCCTCTTCTTGTGGTCGAAGATCTCACGGATGCGCCTCGCCCCCTCGGAGGTACGGCCGCCGGTCACCACGTCGGCGACCTCACGCCACCAGTCGGTCATCGAGGCGGGCAGGTACGTCCACTCGTCGGTCTCGTGGTTTCCTTCCGGCATCTCCAGGACGCGGTGGATGACGAGCGTGGGCACGACAGCGCCGCGCCCGCCGGCCAGTTCGGCGTACAACGCGTGCGCCCTGGCCCGGTCGTATCCGAGGACGGCCTTGTACTCCAGCGGATGCACCGCCGCGTACCAGTCGCGGTAGCGGTGGAAGCTGTCCTGGGTCGCGTCGACGGTGATCGCCGCCAGGCCCTCGCGGATCTCCTTCTCGTTCGCCGATGTCGCCAGCATCGGGGAGTCCATGTGCTCGAAGGTCAACTGCCCTGCCTTGACGGCTTCGGGAAGGGTGACCGTGTCCGGGCAGTGCCCGGCGAACGGGATCCGCAGGCGCCGCGCCTCGTCGGCGATCGTGAGATACGACTCGCGGTCGAGCCGCGAGTAGACCTTCACGAAGTCGGCGTTCTCCCGCTTCGCCCGCCGCACCGCCTCCCGCGCCTCCCCCGGGTTCGCGACTTCGATGAGGGAACCCGTGTCGTACGTGTGCAGCGAAGGGCGTCCGTCGACGATCGCGCTGCCGATGACCCACCGGGGGCCCAGCATCCGGCCGCTCTCGATCTCGTCCCGCCACTCGTGGTGCACGACTTCGCCGCGCATCTCCCGTACGGTCGTCACCCCGGCCAGTGCGTACAGCGGGGGCACCACCGCAGTCGGCCCGACGCTGTGGACGTGCGATTCGATCAGGCCCGGTATGACGTACTTGCCGGCGAGGTCCACCACCCGTGCACCGGGCGGGGTCTTGCCGACGGCGGTGATCCGCGCGCCGCTCACCACGACGGTCATGTCGCGCCGGGCCGGGGCGCCGGTCGCGTCGATCACCGTGGCACGGGTCAGCGCGAAGGACCCGTCGGGATCCGCGCTGGCCGGTCGTCCGGCGACCGTCGCTCCCCGCGCCGTCGCCGGCGCCACGGCCGTGGCCGCCAGGGCGGCACCGGCGAGGGTGACCGCCTTACCGAGCACCGCACGTCGCGACCGCACGCCGTCACTTTCACCGTGACGGCCGGCCGTTTTGCTGCTCTCGCTCATGTTCTCTGCCCCCTGTGCCGCGCGGACCTGTTCGGCCGTCCGGATGGCTCCGCTGCGACGGTCCACGTCCGGTTGATCGTGCGTACAACGTATCCGTATCCCGGCACGGCGACCAAGGAATGACCAAGCGTGGTGCGGGTTGTTCGGTGCCAGTTTCTCCACCGTCCTAGTACGGTAGAGGCGTTCCGGGCCGATCGCGGCGTCGGGAGTCGCAGTGCACTAGAACGGTTGGAGTTCACCGCATGGCCGCGTCGCTTCCTCCTCCTTATCTCCGGATCGCGGCGGAGATCCGCGAGCGCATCCTGTCGGGCGAGCTGGCGGCAGGGCAGCGGGTGCCGTCCACGCGGGAGATCGTCCGGGAGCACGGGGTGGCCATGGCCACGGCCGCCAAGGCGCTCGGCGCGCTGCGCGACCAGGGCTGGGTGCGGTCCGTGCCCGGCGGCGGGACGATCGTCCTCGAACGCCCGCCCGCCGAGGGCGGGCTTCCCGGCTCGGACGCCGCCGCCGCGGACAGCGCGGGTACGGCCGGGCCGAGCGCCCGGGGCACGGTCGAGCCGGGCTCGACGCGCGAGGTGGTGATCCGGGCGGCGATCCGGCTCGCGGACCGCGACGGGCTCAACGCGCTGACGATGCGTCGCCTGGCCGCGGACCTGGGCGTCGGCCCCATGTCGCTCTACCGCTACATCCCGGACAAGGAGGAACTCCTGCGCCTGATGGCGGACGTGGCGTTCGGCGAGGAGGAACCGCCCGAGCCCGGCCCGCCCGGCTGGCGCGCCAAGCTCGAACTGTCGGCCCGGCTGCAATGGCGCGCCTACCGCAGGCACCCGTGGCTGCCCACGATCATGCACAGCTCCCTCGTCCGCCCGCCGGCGGTGTTCAGCGGGATCCGGCTGGTCGACTGGGAGATCAGGGCCCTGGACGGACTCGGGCTCACCCCGTACGACAGGCTGCACACCGTGTTCGCGCTCGACGGCTACGTCGGCGGCATCGCCGCGAGCAACGCGCTGGAGGTGCAGGCCGAGCACGACACCGGGGTGACCGGGCAGGAGCGCATCGCCGCCGAGCGGGCACTGCACGCGGACATCTTCGGGTCCGGCCGCTTCCACGCCCTCGCGGCCTGCGTCCCCACCGACGCCACCACCGTCACCGGCCTCGACGAACTCTTCGAATTCGGTCTGCGCCACCAGCTCGACGGCATCGCGGCGATGCTGGCGAGAATCTCCTGAACCCGAACCGGCGGCGGGCCCGCGCTTCGTCGGCTGGGCGGCCGGTTCGCCGCCCCGGTGACCTCGTGCCATGGCGTGTCTCCTCCTCTCGCTGCCGTTCCTCGGAGTGGTTCAGGAAGGTTCGGCCACTGCCCGCAGAGCGGCCGGCTGCGGTGCGGCCGACGGCAGGCGCAGGGCTGGGCTGAGCAGCGCGGTCACGGCGAGCGACGCGCCCGCCATCGCGGCCATCACCGCGCCGGCGGGCAGGTATTGCGCGAGGAGTCCGGCCAGCGTGGCGCCGGCCGCCTGCATCGCCTTCATGCCGGTGACGTGCAGGCCCAGCGCCTGGCCGCGGACCTCCGCGCCGATGAGCGTCATCAGCCGTTCCTGGAGCAGCAGCGTGGACGCGAAGCCGATCGCGGCGACCGCGACGACGCCCGCGGCGGCCGGCGTGCCGAGCGGCAGCGCGAACAGCGGGTACGGCAGCGCGAGCAGGAACCGCAGCGGGGTGACGTACCGCCGCCGCGCCTGTGGCGACATGAACCGTCCGGCGATCAGGTCGCCGAGCAGCATGCCGGACGCCGCCGCGACGAACAGCGCGGCGGCGGACCGCGGCGCGTAGGGCACGAACAGTGCCTCGCAGCCCACCACCAGCCCGTTGGGCACCCACATCGCCAGGTAGACCGCCCGGCGGGCCGGGGTGGCGAGCAGGTGCCGGTTGACCTGCCAGGTGGCCGCGACGGACGGGCGGCCGGACACCCGTGCCGGACGGGCGCCGAGTCCCCGCCACAGGACCAGCGCCGCGCCGAAGGCGAGCGCCGCGCCGATGGCCAGCGTCGCGCGCGGCGACACCACCGCCAGCACGACGCCGCCGAGCGCGAAGCCGGCGATCTGCATCGCGCCGACCGAGATGTTGAGCACCGAGCGGCCCAGCACGTATCCGTCCGGCGGCACGATCTCGTCGAGCAGGCCGTACCGGACACCGCCGGCGACCGAGCCCACCAGGCCCAGTACCGCGATCACCGCGAACATCGCCCACAGCGGCATCCCGGGCAGGGCCAGCGCCAGGCCGCCCAGGCCCACGGCCAGCGCGGACAGTGTCAGCGCCGTGCGCGGTGGCACCCGGTCGGCCACCGACAGCAGCGTGGCCGCGCCGGCCAGTTCGGCGAAGGACGGCCCGAACATGCTCAGCGCGGCCATCAGCGGGGACTCCGTGCGGGCGTACACCAGCGTGGCGAGCGCCAGTCCGCTCAGCGTCGTCGAGGCGACCTGCGCGCAGGACGCCGCGAACAGCGGGGTGAACTCGGGTGTTCGGAACAGTTCTCGGTAGGTGCGCATGGCCGTGGACTCCCCTGTTCTCGTCCGCCGTCGGGCCGCCGGGCCTGGCTCTGCCGTCGTGGTCGGCCCGGTCGTCGAGCCCGTCTCGGCTCACCGGCCATGCTTCCGCCACGAGGTCTTATGCGTCTAATGCCAACTCCGGCGCGAATCCATCGATAACCTTGATGAATGCTCGACATCGTCCGGCTTCGCGTTCTCGCGGCGGTCGCCGCCCACGGCTCGGTCACCGAGGCGGCCAAGGCGTTGCACTACTCCCAGCCTTCGATCAGCCACCATCTGGCCCGGCTGGAGGCGGCGACCGGAGCCAAGCTGATCCAGCGCGCCGGGCGCGGCATCCGGCTCACGCCCGAAGGCGAACTGCTCGCCCGCCGCGCGGCGGAGATCGTCGCCCGGGTCGACGCGGCCGACGCCGAACTCGCCGCCCGGATCGGGCTGAAGACCGGCCGGGTCCGCGTCGCGGCCTTCAGCTCGGCCCTGAGCGTCCTGGTCCCGCCCGCGGCCGTGGCGCTGGCCCGCTCGTACCCGGACATCGAGCTGCACCTGGTCGACGCCCATCCCACGGTGGCCCTGCGGCTGCTGCGCGACGGCTCGGCCGACCTGGCGATCGTCCACCGCTACGACGACGCCGTGCCGCAGGACGGCATCCGCTACGCCCATCTCCTCGACGACCCGATGTACCTGCTCAGCCGGCACCCCGACCAGACGCTCGCCGACCATCGGGACACGGCGTGGATCGCCGGCTGCGAGAACTGCCGCGGTGAACTGCTCCGGTTCTGCGAAGCCGCCGGGTTCAGCCCGCGCATCGCCTACAGCAGCGACGACATCGTCGTCGAGCAGGCCCTCGTCGCCGCCGGGCTCGGAGTCACCACCATGCCCGGCCTCGCACTGCGCTCCCACCATGCGGCCGGGGTCGTCGCCAGCGAGCTGACCGGCTTCCGGCGCCGTATCCACCTCGCCACGTTCGGCGAACCCCCCGACCCGCCCGCGACGACCGCCTTCATCACCGCCCTGCGCGCCACCATCGCCGCCCACGGCTGAAAGGCCGGGACCTCGCCGGCTGCCCGCCTCGGCCGCGCAACCAGCCCGGCACCGGGAGCGGCAACAGGGTCTCCTGGATCTCGGCCGGTGGTCTCGGTGGTCAGCCGGGTGGGCTGCGGCGGGCGTGCAGCGCCAGTACCAGGCACAGTGCGGTCGCGGCGATGGCGAGGGAGGCGGGCAGGCGGGCCCAGGGGGTGTCCGCGACCGGCGCTTGGGCGGCGAGCAGGACGACGGCGGTCGCGGCGGCAGCGGCCAGTGCGGGGGTCGCCCGGGGGCGGCCGGGCGGTGCGGTGACGCCGGTGGTCCACGCGTCGGTGATGAGCAGGTAGGCGGGCAGCAGGGCGGCGATGCAGACGATCAGCCAGGCCGGCGGGCCGGTGGTCGCGGCGACCGCTATCGCCGCGGCCGGGAGCACGGTCGTCCTGCGGCGGGCTGCCACGGTCCGCCACCGCATGGACGTCGAGACGGGGCGGGCGTCGACCATCGGGGCGGCCCACCAGGCGGTCGCCGCCGCTCCCACGGCCAGCAGCCTGACCGGCAGGGACGCGTGCAGGACGGCCGGCGGGTCGCAGGCCGCGACGGCCAGGGCCGTGCCGAGGAGGCGGTCGGTGAGGCGGGAGGTGAGGCGTTCGGCGATCAGGGCAGTCCGGCTGCGGGCGGGGGCGGTCATCGGGTTCCCCCGTGGATGCGGGTGCGCAGCAGCGGCGCGAGGGTGAGGTCGAGGGTCTCGCCGGGCCGGTGGGCGACGACCGCGATGCCGCGTTCCATGAGGGCGAAGCGCATGGCGTCGCGGTCGGCCCGCCACAGCCGCAGCGCGAGTTCCCCCGCGCTGTCGCCGGGTTCGAGGACGGGCTCGCCGGCGGGGATCTCGACCACGACCATCGGGTTGGCCCGTCCGCGCACCTGGTGCAGGACGTCGAAGATCCGCCGGTCGGTCAGCGGCGTGAAGACGTACACCAGCGCGCCCTCGGGCAGCGCGGGCGGGGGCAGCGGGCCGAGTCCCTCCGTGCGGTGGACGGCGTCCTTGCGGACCTCCAGCACGCTCTCGACGATGCGGTAGAAGTACCCCTGGCCGCTGCCCGGCCGCAGCCAGCGGGTCACGCCGCCGACCGATACGACGCCGACCCGGTCGTGGGTGCGCAGATAGGCGCGGACCAGCCCGGCGGCGGCCCGGAAGGTCTCGTCGAGCGAGGACGTGCCGGTGACCGGGTCGACCACGTCGGCGAGTACGTCCAGCAGCACCACGGTGTCGGCGGCGCGCTCCGCGGCGAACTGGTGGACCTGGAGGGTGCCGCGGCGGGTGGTGGCCGGCCAATGGACCCGCCGCTGCCGTTCGCCGCGCACGTACGGGTGCACGCCGGTGACCTCGACGCCCTCGCCGCGCTGTACGGCGGTGTGCTCGCCGAGCCGTTGCGGCAGGCGGACCGGGATGGGTGTGAGGCTGGCGTGTTCGGGCAGCGGAAAGACGGCGATCTCACCGAGGTCGGCGCGTACGGTGCGCCGGACCAGCCCGCCGGGGTCGTAGACGTCGACGTCGACCGTGCCGAGGGTCCAGCGGCCCCAGCTCCGCGCGCTCAGGACGAGTTCGACGCGGTGCGGGCCGACCGCGAGGTGGTCGAGCCGGATGCGGTGGCCGAGGGCGACGCCGGGGTCCAGGCGGGCGGGTCCGCCGTCGTAGGACAGCGTGATGCGCACCGTCACCTGTTCGCCTTCGAAGCACCGCCGCGGCTCGACCTCGACCTCGGCCGTCACGTTCTCGGGACGCGGCCCGCTCGGCAGGGCGAGGGCGAGCAGCACCAGCGGTGCGGCGGCGAGGGCGAGGACCCAGGGGCGTCCGCTGAGGAGCGCGGCGGCCAGCGCGACGGCGGCCACCGTGCCCAGCCGCAGGGCGCGTTCACCGGCGCGCGGGCCGGGCGGGGGTGGCGGCGGGGCGTGGGCGGTCACGTCGTGGCGGCCGTCCAGGGCCCGTCGGACGGCGATGGCCGCTCTGCGGTCCGGCACGGGCTCGGTCATGACGCGATCGGTGTGCGCGGCAAGGTCTGCGGTGCCCGCACGGACTGCACGATCTCGCGCAGCACGTCGTCGCCGTCGATCTGGCGGACCCACAGTTCCGGTCTGAGGGTGACGCGGTGGGCGAGGGCCGGCACCGCCACGGACTTGACGTCCTCCGGGGTCACGTAGTCCCGCAGGTCCAGGACGGCGCGGGCGCGGGCGAGCTGCACCAGGGCCAGGCCGCCGCGCGGGGAGGCGCCGACCTGGATGTGGGGGTGGGCCCGGGTGGCGCGGACCAGGGCTACGGCGTACTCCAGCAGGTCGTCGTCGACCTCGACGCGTTCGACGGCGGCCCGCATGGCGAGTACCTCGTCCGGTCCGCTGAGCGTGCGCACCACGGGTTCGGGTGCCGCGCGGTCGACACGCGCACGGAGCATGCCGGCCTCCTCGGACGCCTCCAGGTAGCCCATGCGCACCCGCAGCAGGAACCGGTCGAGCTGGGCCTCGGGCAGGGTGTACGTGCCCTCGTACTCGATGGGGTTGGCGGTGGCGACGACCACGAAGGGATGCGGCAGCGGCCGGGTGCTTCCGTCGACGGACACCTGGGACTCGGCCATCGCCTCCAGGAGGGCGGCCTGGGTCTTGGGCGGGGTGCGGTTGATCTCGTCGGCGAGCAGCAGGTGGGTGAAGACCGGGCCGGGCCGGAAGACCATGTCGGCGGTGCGCTGGTCGTAGAACGGGGCTCCGGTGACGTCGGAGGGCAGCAGGTCGGGGGTGAACTGGATGCGGCGGAAGTCCAGGCCGAGGGCCGTGGCGAAGGAGCGTGCCAGGAGCGTCTTGCCGAGTCCCGGGAGGTCCTCGATGAGGACGTGGCCGCCGGCGAGGATGCCGAGCATCACCAGGGTCGGCGGTTCCGCCTTGCCGACCACGGCGGTGCGGATCTCTTCGAGGACGGCCGCGGCCCGTTCGCCCGCCTGCCGGGGAGTCAGGGCGGCGTGGTCCGGAAGGGGTTGCGGGCTGGTCACGGTCGGTTCCTCACGGGGTCGGGGTGTGCGGGCTGCGGGGCCGGTCACAGGGCTTCCAGCCGGTCGAGCAGGGACCGCAGGACGGGCTCGGGGAGTGCGGGCTGCGGGGCCGGTCACAGGGCTTCCAGCCGGTCGAGCAGGGACCGCAGGACGGGCTCGGGGAGTGTGGGCTGCGGCGCGGTCGCCCCGGGATCGATCCACGGCCACAGCTCGGCGCCCACCGTCGAGCGGGCCCGCCGCGGGTCCCGGTACATCTCCACGCCGTGCCGTTCGGCCAGCCGGGCGGCGAACAGCCGCTGCAACTGGGGCCGCATGACGGTGGCGAAGTGCTCTTCGTCGTCGCCCGCGATGCTGTCGGCCACGATGCGCCGCCATCCGCCGAGCGCCGGGGCCCGGCTGTCCAGCAGGCGCACCGGCTTGCGGTACCTGCTGTCCTGGGCGGCGACGCCCGCGGCATAGCACCCCAGGGCCAGCGCGAGTGCGGTGACGAGGGCGAGGCCGGTGGCGGCTGCGGCGAGGCCGTCGGCCAGGGCGAGCAGCGCTACGGCGGTGAGGGCGACGGCGGCCAGGACGGCCAGCGAGTGGCGTACCGAACCGGGCCTGCCCACCACGGAGTCGACGGTGGCCCGTGTCCGGGCGGGCAGCTTCACGAGGTGCCCGTCCCGGCGTCGGGTCCGGGTGTCCGCGAGCGCAGGGCGTCGGCGATCTCGGCGAGCGCGGTCGCGGCCCGGTCGCGGTGGCTGCCGTCCATCGGGTGCGTGGAGTAGCGGGCCTCGCGGAACAGCGCGGTGAGTACGTCGGCTGCCGCCCCGGTGGGCAGGCCGCCGGCGACGGCCCGCTCCAGCAGGTCCTGCGGGCTGTCCGAGGCGCGCCGGGTGACACCGGAGCCGGCGAGGGACTCCTCCATAGCGGCGTAGCAGGCGATGACGGCGGCCCGGGCGTCGGTGCCGTCCAGCAGGGCGCGACGCCCGGAGTCCACGGCCTGCGCCAGGCGCTGCGGCCCGTCGTCGGACCGCGTGTACGTCCCCGTCGCCTCGATCGCCGCCGGCCGGGTCAGGTGCCGCCACAGACGCAGCCCGGCGGTCACGACGGCCACGACGGCCACGACCAGCAGGGCGATACCGAGACCCAGCAGGATGCGCGTCAGCCCGAAGTGCAGGCCATGGCCCGCGTGTTCGGCCTGCTGTGCGGGGGGGGCGGGGTGGGGAGCGGGTCGTGCCGTTGGCCGGGAAGCGCTGTCGGCCCACGGCCGCCCTTTCGGCCCCTGCCGGAGGAACTGAACCGGTGCAGGACCACGACGAGGACGGGGACGATCAGCGTCGCGGCCAGCAGGGCACGGCTCACGCCGTTGGCCGTCCGCCGTTCCACCGCGCTCAGTTCCCCGGCGGCGCCGACCTTCTCCAGGTACTTGTCGCGCAGCGCCAAGCCGCCGAGCAGCGACGCCAGGGCGAGGCCGACCACGAGGGCCGGGTTGCCGCCGAGCGGTCCGCGTCCCTTGGCCAGCAGGTCCGTGTCGGGGCGCAGCAGCAGTGCGCCCAGGGCCGTTCCGCCCACGACCAGTACCGCCAACGCGGCCTGCGCGGCGCCGATCGTACGTTCCCGCCCCACCGCTCCACACCTCCCTTGTGATCATCAGCTTCGCATACCGGTCGGCGGAGTGTCAGGTGTCGGCGTTTCGGCCACTTCCCGCGCGCTGCTTCTCCGGCCCGGACCAGGGGCCGGGCCCTCGCGGGGTCCGCTGCCCAGGAGTTGGGGGCTTCCCGGCACGACCGAATGAGGTGTGTTCGCCATCGCGGCCGTGTCGTTGAACGTCATGGCTCTGCCGCGACGGCGCTGCCTGAAGCTGGGGCGCCGGAAGGACTCGCGGTGCCGCCCCGGCCAGGCTCGACCGACCGCCGTAGCGAAAGGCAAGAACATGCCCCCTCCCGCTCCGCCCTCGGCGCCCTACGGCGTGTCCCGGCACGCGGCGTGGCTCGGTGCCGCCGCGATCGTCACCGACGAGGCCGGACGGGTCCTGCTGGTGCGGCCCACCTACCGCGAGGACGACTCGTGGCTGCTGCCCGGAGGCGTCGTCGAACCCGGCGAGCATCCGCACGTCACCTGCCGGCGGGAGATCGCCGAGGAACTGGGCCTGCCGGACCTGCCCCTGTCGGCCGTGCTCGCCGTCCACTCCCTGTCCTCGCAGCACGCCGGTACTGCCTGCCCCGGGGAGGTCCGGTTCGTCTTCGACGGGGGAACCCTCACCGCCGGCCAGGCGGCGACGATCCGCCTGCCGCGCGAGGAACTGTCCGAGTACGCCTTCCTGGAGACCCGGGACGCGGTACGGCGCCTGCGCCCCCTGGACGGGCGGATCATGCTCGCCGCCTACCGGGCCCGGCTCGGAAACACCGCCACCGCGCACCTCGCCGACGGGCGGCACATCCTCGACGTCCCGGTGCTGGACCGCCATGACGTCCACGTCCGCTACCGGCCCTTGTGGGACAGCCCGCTCGACCACGGCCCCGTCCCCGAGGGGCTGCCCGTGCGGCAGGCCTGGGCGTGGTGCTTCGTCCCCGACGGGCGGGTCGTCGTCGTGGCCGACCCCGGCCCGCGAGGCGCGCTGCCGATGCTGCCCGGCGGCACCGTGGAAAGCACCGACGCGACACCCGAGGACACCCTCCACCGCGAAGCCGCCGAGGAGGCCCAGCTCACCCTGGCCGACCCGGTGCGAATTGGCTGGGTCCTCGACGAGACCGGCGAGGTCTACGGCGGCGTGGGCCCCAACGCCCGCCTCCGCTTGGCCGCCCGGGTCACCTCCGTCGGACCGGCGGCCCTCGACCCCGCCACCGGCCGCCCCTTCGCCCGCCTGCTCACCACCCCCGCCCAGGCAGCCGCCCTGCTGGGCTGGGGCCCGCCCGGAGCACACCAGGCCCGACTCGCGGCGCGGACGGCCCACGAACGCTGGGGCCTGCCCTCCCCTCGCCCATCCGCCGTCGAGGAGATCCCGGCGGAGGGGATGCCGCTGATCAGCGCCCGCCGGGCCTCCCCGTGAAGTCGAACCGCCGGTGATACGGCAGCCGTTCGGCACCGGCATCCACCCAGCCACCAGAACTACGACGTCCGGTTCCTCTTCCGCCTGCACACCGCGACCGAGGTGACGGTGATGCCGCAGGAAGAAGAGGCCGACGGCATCAAGGGGCGGCCCGTGGGCACGGTCACCTCCCCCTCCCTGCGCGACAAGCTGCGACCCACACGAACGCGGCCACCGTTCCCCCGCCCGGGGGCAGTTCCGAGGCCGTGACAGACAGACCGCATCGAACAGAGGCACACGTGCCTGACGACACCCGGCAGAAAGTCCCGGCCGTCCCGGCTCCGGTGACCGGAGGGCAACCCCGGGAGCACCACATGCACCTGCTCGGGCGCTACTACCGCCAAGTGGAAGCGGGCCGCAAGACCATCGAGGTGAGGGTGGCGACTCCCCAGAAGCGCGCTGTCGCAGTCGGGGACACGGTCGTCTTCCACGACCGCGACACCGGGCGGGAACTCGACGTCATCGTGCGGCGGATCACTCCGTACGCCTCCTTCGAGGAACTGCTCAGCTCGGAGGACACCGGACGCATCGACCCGGACGGGCCGCCGGGAGGCCTGCTCGCCGGGCTCCGTGGCATCTACTCGCCGGCCGAGGAAGCCCTCGGTGTCCTCGCGCTCGCCTTCGACCACCGCCCTGCCCGGCCCGGCCGCCCCCTGCCGATGACGCCCAGCGACTACGCGCAGACCGTCCCTCACCACACGGTGTACGGCTGCCTGTTCATCCGCGACGAACACGACCGGCCGATCCAGTTGCGCTCGGTCTACGGCTCACGGCCCTGGCAGTTCCCGGGCGGCAACCTCGACGCCGTGGGCGAGGACCCGCTACAGACGGCCCGGCGCGAGGCGGTCGAGGAGACGGGCCTCGAACTCGGTGCGGACGGGCCGAAGTTGATCCTGACGCACTTCCTGCACGCCGGCCCCCGCCAGCCGCTGAACAAGGTGGGGTTCGTCTTCGACGGAGGACGGCTCACCGCCGGCCAGCTCGACCGGATCCGCATCGACCCCGCCGAGCACGACATGTGGGCCGTCCACGACCTCGCGACCTGGCAGGAGCTGATGGAGCCGCGCGCCTATGCCCGCCTCGTCGCCGTCGAACGGGCCCGGCGCGGCGAGGGCCCCGCCTACCTGGTCACGCACACCTGACGGGACCGGGCGGCGGATGCGCCTGCGGACATGGTGCGAGTTCTTACGGACGTATGACGCGGCACCGAAGCCACTCCCGTCACGCCGGTCCCGCCCACCACACTGACCAGGACATGACGTCGGCGTACCTCGGACCTGACGAGCCGTCGTGGTTCGAGGCACCGCGCAGAAGCCCTCTTTCCTCTCCCGACACCACGGAGAAGTTCCATGCGACGCAACACGCACAAGCAATCGAGAAGGACACGGCAGGCCGTCGCCGCCGCGGCAGGTCTGGTGGTGGCGGCGGGCGGGCTGGTCGCGTTCAACGTGTACGCCTCCGCCCACGAGAGCGGCGATGACGCGGCGAACCGTGCCTCCGGGCAGGCGCCCCAGGTCCTGGCCGCCGGAGCCGCCAGTACGATCAGCTGTCCGGACGTGGGGGCGAGGCTGACCTCGGTCCCCGACCGGGCCAGGGCGCAGGTGGACAGGGAACTCGCGCTGCTCGACAGGCAGGTGTCCGAGGCGTACCAGCGGCTGCGGGGTTCGGCGAGGGCGATCCAGCAGGACAGCGGCTTCGCCGGCAACGCGATCATGGGCCCGCTGAAGGACAAGCGGCTGGCGACGATAGACCGGATCGCGATCGCCATCGGGAGGTCAGGTGCCCGGCCTCAGGGCCTCGAGTCCCTCGCCGCCTGCACGCTGCGGGCCGTCGGCGGCGGGGCCGGTCAGGGTGAGGGCGGCGGTGGCGGGCAACGCGGCAACGGCCCCGTGGCAGCCGACTTCGTGGACATCACCGGCGTCCGGCCGAACGTGAAGAACCCGCCGCGGCTGCGTGGCGCCTCCCAGGGGGTGTTCACGACCCGTTGCGGCGTCAACAAGAACAAGCTGTACAACTCCGACAACATCATCGTCGCCCCGGGTGTGACCAACGGCGCGCATCACACGCACGACTACGTCGGCAACCAGGACAACGACGCGTTCACCACGGACGAGGAGTTCGCCGCCGCCGCGACCAGCTGCCGCAATCAGGGCGACAAGTCGACGTACTACTGGCCGGTGCTGCGTGTGCAGGACGGTACGCGGGAGTTCGACGCCCAGCGGCTCGGCGGCGGCGCCGAAGGCAACACCGGGCGGATTCTGACCGCGTCGAAGGTCACGCTGGACTTCGTCGGCAGCCCGCGCGGCAAGGTCGTGGCGATGCCGAAGTTCCTGCGGATCATCACCGGTGACGCCAAGGCGTTCACCAACGGCACGGCCAACGCCAACGCCTCCTGGAGCTGCACGGGGTTCGAGAACCGGCAGCTGACGGACAAGTACCCGGTGTGCCCTCGCGGCAGCAGTCTGGTCCGCACGTCCAGGTTCCAGAGCTGCTGGGACGGGCGGAGCGTCGACAGCGCCAACCACCGCACGCACGTCGCGTTCGCCGACCCCCGCACCGGTGCCTGCCCGACCGGCTTCAAGGCCATCCCGCAGCTGGTCCAGCGCCTGGTCTACGACGTGGCCCCGCCGAGCCTGCGCGACAACGGGAAGTCCAGCCCGTTCTACGCCGTGGACGGCTTCCCGGAGCAGATGCACAAGCCGATCACGGATCACGGCGACTTCATCAACGTCTTCGACGAGCGCCTGATGCGGCGGATGGTGAAGTGCATCAACACCGGCCAGAAGTGCCGGTGAGGGCTCTCGGGGCGGCCACGACCGCGGCCTCCGTCACGCCCGCGAACGGTTCTCGGACCTGCGTCGGGTCCGGCCGGTTCAGGACAGGAAGCGGCCGTAGGGGCCGTTTCGTATCCCGTTCTTCTGCTGCTGGCTGAAGTGGCAGTTCGGGTAGTCGTAGAAGGAGGCCGACATCGGGGTGCCGTCGGTGAACGTGGAGTCGGGGAGGCCGAGGGCGTGGCCCAGTTCGTGGACCATGCCGCCGTACCACCGGTTCATCGGGCCGTTGACGCCGGCGGCGCCGTCGGCGTCGTGGCCGCTGAGGAGGACCCAGCCGCCGCCCCCTCCCCCGCCGGAGACACCCGCTTTCTCGGCGCTGGCCTCGCCGACGCACAGCCAGCGCTGGTCCGGCGCGCCGAGGCCGAATCTGGCCATCAGTTCCTGCTGCATGTTGAAGACGACCCACCAGTACGCGTCGCCGCCGTTCGGCGTGTTCTCGTACCAGCTCCGGGGGTGGTTGCCCTGGACCACTTCGACCACCGGGCTGTTCAGCCGGAACGTCACGCCGAGTTCCTGGCGGTAGAAGCGCTGTGCCTCCTGCATGACGGAGGTGATGCCGTTCGGGTAGCGGGAGTCGTTCGCCACGTCGGAGGGCTTGAGCCAGAACACCCGTACGGTCCCGGACGGCGGGTCCGCCGCTGCGGGCGCCGCCTGGGCGGTGCCGGTGAGCGCCCCGGAGCCGAGCGCCGCGATCCCGCCGGCCGCCGCGGCCAGCGCCGCGCGGCGTGTGAACGTGCATTCCTCCACCGGAAACCCTCCCTCACCGGGGCGCGGACATGACAAGTAGTCTGCCGAACAGGGTGCTGAATACCGGCCACCCCGTACAGGCGACTTCAAGCCGTAGGTGCCGGTTCCCCGGCCGCGTCGGACCCGGTGGGTGAGAGTGCGGCGAGGAGCCGCAGTTTCTCGTCGCTGTCGCTGTCCTTGTCGGGGTAGTAGACGACGAGGATGACGTCGTCGACGGGGAGTTTGTCGCGGTGGAGGCGGAGTTCGCCGACGACGGGGTGGTGGACCGTGGTCGTGCCTCCGTCGAGGCTCCTGACGTCGTGGCGGGCCCACAGGGTGCGGAACCGCTCGCTGGACAGCGCGAGTTCTCCGACGAGTTCGACGAACCGGGGGTTGTCGGTGTCGTCCCCGATGCTGGTGCGCAGGGCGGCGACGACATCGGCGGTGGCTCGCGTCCAGTCCTGGTGGAAGGCCCGTTCCTCGGGGTCGAGGAGGAGGGAGCGCAGCCGGTTGTGGCCGGGCCGCAGGCGAGGGGAGAGCGCGACGGCCGGGGGGTTGGAGGCCAGGACGTCGAACGCGCGGCCCTCGACGAACGCGGGGATCTGGAGGTGCGCGAGCAGCTCGTGCACCCGCGCCGGTACGTGTTCGGGCCGTTTGCGGCGCGGCGCCCTGGGGCGTGCCGCCGCGAGGCCGAGCAGGTAGGTCCGTTCGACGTCGTCGAGGTGCAGGACGCGCGCGAGGGAGGCGAGGACCTGCGGTGAGGGGTTCTTGTCGCGGCCCCGTTCCAGGCGCAGGTAGTAGTCGGGGCTGATGCCGGCGAGCAGGGCGACTTCCTCGCGGCGCAGGCCGGGCACGCGGCGGTTGCCGCCGGGCGGGAGTCCTGCCTGAGCCGGGGAGACCAGCTCACGCCGAGCGCGCAGGTAGCTGCCGAGGCGGTTGCCGGATTCCTCATCCTTCATGCCGCCACCGTAATGCGGTGCGTGTGCCTCAGCGGGGGCCCTGGCAGGACCAGGGAAGAGCGGGGCCCTGCCGCGCCCGGGTCGATGCCGCCGAGACTGCGACTGCACTATCGGGAAAGAGTCTGAAAGGCAGATCTCGTGGATCTCTCCAACCGCACCGTTCTCGTCGTCGGCGGCACCTCGGGCATCGGGCGCGAACTCGCCCGGCGGTTCGCCGCGGCAGGCAGCAGCGTGGCCGTCGGCGGACGCAACCCCCAGGCGCTCGCGGAGCTCGCCGCAGAAGGCTTCGCCACCGTCCGCATCGACGTCACCGACGACACCTCCGTCGCCTCCGCCCGTGACGCCGTGCTCGCCCGCTACCCCGCCCTGGACACCGTGGTGACGATGTCGGGCGTCATGCTCCTGGAGGACCTGCGCGACCCCGCGCACTTCGAGGCGACGGCGACGACGATCGGCACCAACCTGCTCGGCACCGTCCGGGTCGTCGACGCCTTCACCCCGCACCTGGTCCGGCGGGGTGCCGGCACCTTCGTCACCGTCACCTCCGGCATCGCCTTCCTGCCGTTCCCGCCCATGCCCAGTTACGCCGCCTCGAAGGCCGGGGTGCACGCCTACTCCGAGGCGCTGCGCGCGCAGCTCGACGGCACCGGTGTCGGCGTCGTCGAGCTCGTGCCCCCGGCGGTCGCCACGGCGGGCCAGGAGAAGGTGAACCCGCACGCGCTGCCGCTCGACGACTTCGCCACCGAGGTCATGCACCTGCTCTCGCAGGAGCCCACCCCGCACGAGATCCTCGTGCAGGGCGTCCTCATACACCGCTGGGCCGAACGCGACGGCACCTACGCCGACCTCGTCGCCCAGCGCTCCCGGGCCCTGGCCCTGCTCCCCGGCCGCCGCCCCTGACGGCCTCCTCGCGCGTCCCCGGCTCTACGGCAAGCGCCATCTGGGGCGTCGTGCGTACGTGGCCGCCCGCAGCGCCCATTCGACGGGGCCCTGGGGGTGGCGGCGCAACCACCAGGCGCTGGCGGCGAGTTGGGCGGCGTAGGTGAGCAGGGCCAGGGCCACGATGCCCAGGGCCGGCAGGTCGTCGGCGAGCGCGAAGCCGTAGCCGGTGTACAGGACCATGAACACGGCCGACTGCGCGATGTAGTTGGTGGCGGCCATGCGTCCGGCCGGGGCGAGGGCGGCGACCAGGTGGCGGCCGGCCCGGCCCCGGCAGAGGCGGACGACGGTGG
Organism: Streptomyces niveiscabiei; assembly: GCF_033794345.1. Lineage (NCBI taxonomy): Bacteria > Bacillati > Actinomycetota > Actinomycetes > Kitasatosporales > Streptomycetaceae > Streptomyces > Streptomyces niveiscabiei. Next base: position 15,028 of record NZ_JARAYJ010000050.1, on the reverse strand, counting down.
CGACGTAGAAGGCGGTGACGAGGGTGTCGGTGACCGGGACCAGCGCTTGGACGAGGTCGGGGAGGCCGGCGTCGTACCGTTCGGAGATCGCGGCCCAGGCGGCGACCGGGCCGCCGACGAGCAGGCCGGTCACCTGGACCCGGCCGAGCCAGGGGCGCAGCGCGTCCGTGTCGGTCAGGAGGCGTCGCTTGCCGGCGGCGAAGCCGAACAGGAACAGCGCCAGCGCTTGGGGGCCCTGGCCGGGCCAGATGACCTCGGGGGCGAAGGCGGGTCCGACGGTGAGCTGGGTGTGGAGGGTGTCGTGGAAGCCGCCCAGGAAACCGGCGTCGCTGGTCTCCTCGAAGAACCAGCCGAGGTCGGTGCCGCCCTTGGGGAACAGGTCGAGCGTCCACAGGCTGTCCGCGAACAGGGCGGCCAGGATGCCGCAGCCGAAGGCCACGGCGATCACCGGCCGGACGTTGCGCAGCACGACGAGGACCACGCACAGCAGGGCGTACAGCGTGAGGATGTCGCCGAACCACAGCAGCGTCACGTGGATCGCCCCGAGGGCGAGGAGCGCGGCGCAGCGCCGCAACAGGCAGGGCAGCGCCGGCGCCCCGGCGCGTTCGACGGCTTCGAGTTGCAGCGTGAACGAGTAGCCGAACAGGAAGGAGAAGAGCAGGAAGAACTTGCCCAGGAACAGGCCGGTCACGACCGTCCAGACCGCCGAGTCGACCGGCCCGGTGAACGGCACGAACAGGCCGTCGCCGTCGACGCGGATCGCCACGAGGGTGCTCACGACCATGACGTTGGCCATGAGGATCCCCAGTAACGCGAACCCCCGCAGGGCGTCGACCTCGTCGATCCGTGGCACGTTCGGGCCGTTCCGCGCGGGGAGTTCGGTCGGCGGCGCAGGCGGTGGATTTGTCCCTCTTTCTGACATTCCAGAACGGTAGAGACGGCCCTACCGCCAGTCGTCACCCCGTGGGTCGACACCGCCGTAGCCCTGCCGAGTGAGGGGGTCAGACCTGAGGCGTACTTCTCCTGCCGGGCCGTGGCAGGGCGACTGCGCGCACGCAGGACGAGGACGGTACGCCAAGTCGGACCGTCAGACGCCTCCTCGCCCGCCGGGTTCGTGACCGCGCCGTCGGCGGGGAAGCCACCGGGCAGCTCCAGGTCCTTGCCGGTATCCGCGCCGTCGGCGTCACCGGCGACCACGTCACCGTGGCCACCCGGACCACGACCACGACCGCGCACTGGGTCGTCAACGCCGCGACCCCAGCCGTCCGGGACACCCCCCGGGACGCCCTCGACCTCATCGGCTCCCTCGTGGGCCATGGCCTCGCCGTCCGTGATCCCTTCGGCGGCCTCACCGTCCAGCCGGGCACCAACCGCCTCGTCGGCCCCGGACGGCACCCCGACCGGCGCCTCTACGCACTCGGTGACCTGACCCACGGCTCCCTGTACGTCACCTTCGGCATCCCGGTCCTCACCCCGCTCGCCGACCGGATCGCCCGCGCCATCGCCCACGACTACGAGGAGACCCCGGCGGGGCACCACCGTGCTTCGTGACGGCGTCGAGCGGGGTGCGGTCAGCGCGACGGGCCCGTGCCGTCCTGGTCCCAGTCCTCGTCGAGCGGGTCGCCCGGCAGCCACAGGCTGACCTGGGGGCGTCCCGGCTCGGCCTCCCAGGCGCCGCGGTCCGGGTTCCAGCGGAGCGTGGCCTCACGCAGTGCCTCGTCCGTGAAGTCGACGTGCTGGAGCGCGGCGAGCGCCGTGCCGTCGACGCGGGTGTCGACCGTGACGTGCACCTCGGTCTCACGATCGCCCAGGACGATGCGGCCCGGCCGGGGCGCCCGGCCACGCCCGAGCTGCCGGAGTGGCGGTGGGAGACGATCGCCGGCCCCGTGCTGACCGCCCTCGGGCACACGCCGCTGCCGAGGGTGTGGTGGGTGCCCGCCGGTCCCCTCGGCCTGCTGCCGCTGCACGCGGCCGGGGTGCGCGGCGGCCCGTCCGCCCTGGACCGTGTCGTCAGCTCCCACACGCCCACCGTCCGCGCCCTGCTGCACGCCCGGCGCCGGCCGGTGGCCGAGACCCGCACCCAGCTGGCCGACACCATGCGCCGCACCCCGGGCATGGCGGACCTCACCGGCACCGCCGCGGAGGCTTTCCAGCTCGCCGGCTACCGGCACGTCGTCGCGACCCTCTGGCCGGTCGACGACACCGTCGCCGCCATGGCCGCCCGCCGCTTCTGCCGCCTCCTCGGCGACTCCCCCACGGCCGACGGCGCCACGCACGCCCTGCACGAGACGACCTGTCGGCCGCGCGACCGCTTCCCCGGCGCCCCCGGCCTGTGGGCGCCTTTCGTGCACAGCGCCCCCTGACATCTCCGGCCGGGCACGTCCTGTCTAGGCGGGCTGTCCGATCTGGATGCCCCGGCCGTTGGTGGCCAGGTACACCGTGCCGGGTTCGCGGGGGTCTCCGGTGATGGCCTCGCCGAGCCAGCCCCACTGGTGCTGGTCGTCGTTGACGCGCCGCCAGCTCGCCGCGGCGTCGTCGGAGCGGTAGACGCCGGTGACGCCTTCGACGGTGGCGACCTGGTAGACGGAGAGGTAGGCGGCGCCGTCGGCCGCCGCGCCGAAGCCGAGGGTGTACGAGGCCTCGCAGCCCGCGAGCTTCGCGAAGGTCGCGCCGCCGTCGGTGGAGCGGTACAGCCCGTTGGCCTTGGCGCTGAGCCACAGGTCGCCGGAGCGTCCGGGCGCCGCGGCCACCTTGAACCCGGCGTCGCCGGAGGGGAGTCCGGTGGCCCGGGCCGTGAACGTCGCGCCCGCGTCGGTGCTGGCGTACAGCGTCCCCGTGCCGGTGTCGTACGCGTAGAGGACCGCGGGGTCGGCCGGGTCAGCGACCGGTGTGGCGCCGGCGGGGAAGGAGGGGACGTCCGCCCAGGTGGCGCCGTTGTCCGTGGAGCGCCGGGTCGGCTGTTTCGTACCGTCGCCGGGCACGAAGGACCACAGCAGCACGGTGCCGTCGGCGGTGACGGCGATGGGGCCCGACGCGTCCTTCGCGGCGGCCGGCTGGGAGGTGAAGGGGCTCCAGGTCTGTCCGCCGTCGTCGGAGTGGGCGCCGTTGCCGTTGTTCCCCACCCCCGTGCGGACCACGTAGGACGGCTTGGCGGCGGCCTGGGCGAGGCCCGTCGCGGTGACGAAGAGCGGGTTGGTCGCGAGGCCGCCGGCCGGTGAGGCCGTCAGCTGGTCGTGGTAGAGGGTCCCGATGTCCCGGGAACCGCTGAGCAGGTGGGCCTGGCCGGCGGGGGGCGAGATCAGGAAGAGCACCGCCGTCTCCTCCAGGCCGCGGATCTGCGGGGCCCAGTTCTTCAGGTCGCGGGTGCCGTAGAGGGTGGCGCCGGTGCCGTAGACGATGTGCTGGGAGTCGTAGGGGTCGATGGCGGTCATCTGGATCCACCACCCGAACGTCGGCGCGTCCTTGCCCCATTTGAGGAACGGGGTCTGCGAGACGTCCAGCCGGGCCCCGTCAGCGAGCGAGGTCCAGGTCCGGCCCCCGTCCGTGGTGCGGAACAGGGTGTCGCCCGACGACCAGCGGTTGTTGGTGGAGACGACGACGGTGCCGGTGTTCTGGGGATCGACGGCGGCGCCGCCGTACCCGAAGCCGTCGGAGCCCTGCGGCTTCACCGGGGTGACGTCGCTCCACGTGCCGGTGGTGACGGCCAGTTTGTGCACGCTTCCGTCCGACTGGCCGTTGGGGCCCGGGGCGTTCGCGTACGTCACGTACAGCTCCTTGGCGCGGCTGTCGTACGCGGCCCGCATCGGCATCTTCGCCTGCGGGCCGGCCGGCTGCCCGGGGACCGGTGCCCAGGTGCTGCCGCCGTCGCTGGTGCGGTACAGGGTGATCGCGTCCGAGGTGCCGTCGCCGTCGCCCCAGCCCGCGTAGAGGTCGCGTTCGGCGGCGACGAGGAGGGTGACGCCCTGGCCGGTGGGGTTCGGCCGGGGCGGGAAGCCGGTCGCGGAGGCCCAGGTCGCGCCCCGGTCCGTCGACGTGAGCAGGCCGTCGTGCCGGGTGCCCAGCCACAGGGTGTCGCCGTCGCGCGGGTCCACGAGGAGGCGTTCGCCCGTGCCCCGGCCGTCCTCGTTGGAGCCGAGCTTCACGGTGAGGTCGGTGCGGGTCCAGGTGGTCCCGCGGTCGTCGGAGCGCAGGAACGCGCCGTTGCCCGCCCACGGCTGGGTGTAGGTGCCGACGGCCAGGTAGAGGCTGTCCGGCCGCGCGGGGTCGATGGCCAGGGATTCGACGCCCAGCAGGTTCTGGTCGGCCTGGCTGATCCAGTCCAGCAGCGGGACCCAGCGGGCCGCGCCGTCGTCCCAGCGGTAGGCGCCGCCCATGTCGGTACGGGCGTAGGCCAGTCCCCGTACGGCGGGATGGAACACCACGCCGGTGACGAATCCGGTGCCGCCGATCACCACGTTGTCCCACCGGTAGGGCTGGGTGGCAGGTGCGGCCTTGCCCCTGGCGTCCACCGCCAGGGCGCTCCCCTGGAGGGCCGGAAGACCGATGAGCGCGGCACCGGCCGCGGCTCCGGCGAGGACGGAACGCCGGCTCGGATCGGACGGATGCATGTCGTACCTCAATCTGTGCAGCCGAGGGGGCCGGTCGCGGGAGAGCCACTGGCCGAGTCACACAACGATCACCGAAGGTGACATTAACTGCACGATGAGTAGCTACGCATGTGGTCGACGGCAAGGGGGTGGCGAGCGGGGCCGGCGCCAGGTCATATCGGCCGGGCTACCGGAGGGGCTGACGAAGGTCCGCAGCCGTATGGCGGTCCACACCGTCGCAGGATGTGAACGTTCCCACCCACCTCGAAGAGAAGCGGGAAAGGGCGCCTCAAACACCTTGCTCGACCGGAAATCAGGCTTCGCCGGAGTCCTTGACGGGGCAACTACCGATTCCTACTCTCCGTGGGAGCGTTCCCATGCAGCCGGAGCGAACCCAGGAAGGGACCGGCATGCGCGCAGCCCCGCACCCACCGCCCCGCACGCTCGCCGTCACCCCTCCCGACATCGTTGTCAGACATTCCGGCACCGTCCCGTCCCCGTCGTAAGGGAGTTCCCCATGAAAACCCCCACCCGCGCCGCACCCCGCGCGGCCGTCGTCATGGCCGCCCTTCTCGGCCTGTTCGCCCCGCTGCTCGGCCTCGGCACCCCGGCGCAGGCCGTACCCACCGGCTTCCGCGTGCAGAACGGACGGCTCCTCGAAGCCAACGGGAACGATTTCGTCATGCGGGGCGTCAACCACGCCCACACCTGGTACCCGGGGCAGATCAGCTCCATCGCCGCCATCAAGGCCAAGCGCGCCAACACCGTCCGCGTCGTCCTCGCCAACGGCGACCGCTGGGCCCGCAACAGCGCGGCCGACGTGGCGAACGTCGTCACCCAGTGCAAGCGCAGCCGGCTCATCTGCGTGCTGGAGGTCCACGACACCACCGGCTACGGCGACCAGAGCGGAGCGACCACCCTGGCCCGCGCCGCCGACTACTGGGTGAGCCTGAAGAGCACCCTGGCCGGCCAGGAGAGCTACGTCGTCATCAACATCGGCAACGAGCCGATCGGCAACAACAACGCCTCGCGGTGGACCGCCGACACCAAGGCGGCCATCCAGAAGCTGCGCGCCGCCGGGCTCGACCACACCCTCATGGTGGACGCGCCCAACTGGGGGCAGGACTGGTCGTTCACCATGCGGGACAACGCCGCGTCGGTCTTCGCGGCCGACCAGGACCGCAACACCGTCTTCTCGGTCCACATGTACGGCGTCTACAACACGGCCGCGAAGGTCAACGACTACCTGAACCGTTTCGTCGCCGCGAAACTCCCCGTCGTCGTGGGCGAGTTCGGCGACAACCACTCCGACGGCAACCCCGACGAGGACGCCGTCATGGCCGCGGCGCAGCGCCTCGGCATCGGCTACATCGGCTGGTCGTGGAGCGGCAACGGCAGCGATGTGCAGTACCTCGACATGGTGACCGGCTTCGACCCGAACCGGCTCAGCAACTGGGGCCGGCGCTTCTTCAACGGCGCGAACGGTGTCGCCGCCACCTCCCGGGAGGCCACGGTCTACGCCGGTGCCGCGAGCGCCGCCGCCCCGGCCGGGCGCTGATCCATGCGTGTCATGAGCGCGACAGATCTTGACCCGCAAGCGATCCAGCATCCGACCCGGCATCCCGCTGACACGACAAAGGCATGGAGGAACAGGACGATGCACCCGAGTACCAGGTTGCGGGCGGCCGTGGTCGCGGCCGTGACCGGTCTGACCGCCGCGCTCCTGGCGATCCAGCCGGCCTCGGCCCGGCCGGCGACCCCGGCGGACAGTCCGTATCAGCGGGGCCCCGACCCCACCGTGAGCAGCGTCGCGGCCCAGCGGGGCACGTTCGCCACCGCGGAGCTGACCGTGCCGCCCGGCAACGGCTTCAACGGCGGCAGGATCTACTACCCGACCGACACGAGCCTGGGCACCTGGGCCGCCGTGGCGGCCGTACCCGGCTACACCGCGAAGTGGGCGGCCGAGGGCGCCTGGATGGGGCCCTGGCTCGCCTCCTTCGGGTTCGTCGTCATCGGCATCGACACCAACAGCCCCAACGACCACGACACCGCCCGCGGCACCCAGCTGCTGGCTGCGCTGGACTACCTCACCCAGCGCAGCCCGGTCCGTGACCGCGTCGACCCCGGCCGGCTCGGCGTGATCGGACACTCCATGGGCGGCGGCGGTGCGATCAACGCGGCCGAACGGCGCCCGTCCCTCAAGGCCGCCCTGCCGCTGGCGCCCTTCTCGCCCTCGCAGAACCTCTCCACGCTCCGGGTCCCGACGATGATCATGGGTGCCCGGGACGACGGCACGGTCACGCCGTCGTATCTCAACGGGCTCCACGGCGGCATGCCGGCCGCCACGCCGAGCGCCTACATCGAGCTCACCAGCGGCGGCCACGGCTTCCCCACGTGGGGGAACTCCAACGTGACGCGCCGCACGATCCCCTGGCTCAAGATCTTCCACGACGGCGACACCCGGTACACGCGGTTCCTGTGCCCGCCGCTGCCCGACCGCACCGGCATCTCGCGGTCCCAGGTCACGTGCGGGTCCGTGCCCGGCTCGTCCCAGACCAACGGGACGCAGCTCCAGCTGTGGGACTGCCTGGACCAGGCCGGCCAGAAGTGGGCCCGCACGGACGCCAGGGAACTGCGCGTCCTCGGCGGCAAGTGCCTGGACGCCGAGGCGTCGGGAACCGCTCCCGGCACCCGGACCGTCCTGTGGACCTGCAACGGCGGCTCCAACCAGCGGTGGACGTGGCGGTGACGGAATCCTGAAACCGGCGACCGGGGTGAAGTGCCGCTCGGCGCCCGGCGCTTCGGCGCGCGCGGCGACCCCGGTCGTCTGTGAGTTTTCTGTGAAACTTGAAACTTCAGGCTTCCGATGGGTGGACGGGTACTGACAGGTTGAAGATCCAACTCGGCTGTCCTGTACGGCCGTTCACGCCCCTCTCCCCCACGAGGCATCCCATGACGAAAGCCTCCGCGCGAAGAACTCGCGCGACGCTCTTCGCGGCGACGGCGGGTCTCGCCCTGACCGTCACCCTGCTGCCCGGCGCCGCGAGCGCGGCCCTCCAGGATCCGGCGGACCCCGGCGGCGCCCCGGCGTCCCTGACGCCGCCGGCACCTTCGCAGCAGACCCTGATCCGGCAGGACGCGTCCCTCACGCAGGCCGAACAGCGGCCCGGTGTACGGGCGTTGGAGAAGCAGCTCGGCGCGCAGGGTGTGCTCGAACTCGACCCGGCCACCGGGACGGCACGTCAAGTGGCCCGGACGGACGGGTACTTGACGCCGCCCAGCACCGCAGGCGCGGAAACCGTGGCGCGGGACTATCTGCGGGCCCACCCGGACGTCTTCGGCCTGACCGCCGGTCAGGTCGGCGCCCTGAAGCTGCGCAAGCAGTACACGGACGTCGCCGGCATCCGGCACCTGTCGTTCGTCCAGGTCGTCGACGGCGTCCCGGTGTTCGGCAACGGCGTGAAGGCGAACGTCTCGCGCGACGGGCGCCTGATCAATGTGACCGGCTCCCCCGTGCGCGGCCTCCCGGCGAGCCTGGCGCCCGCCGGGATCAGCGCGGCGCAGGCCGAGCGCGCGGCCGTGCGGGACGTCGCCGGGGCGCGGGCGGTCGGCGCGGACGACGCCACCACCAAGCAGGTGGCGTTCGCGACGGGCGGCGGCACGGTGCGCCGCGCCTGGCGGACCGTCACCTCGCCCGCCGGCCACGCGATGTGGCTGCACGTCGTCGACGCGGACACCGGCCGGGTCCTGCACCGGCAGAGCCTGTCCTCGGACCTGCGCGGCCCCGGCGTGTCCGCGTCGGTGCCGGGCACCGGGCGGCCGGCGCCGTCCGCGCCCCGCGCTCTCCCGGTCACCGGGCAGGTGCTGGCCTGGGACCACGCTCCGGGAGACGTACGGGGCGGCCGGCAGTACCCGCGCGACCTGACCCTGCGGGGCTGGCTCCCGGCGGACGCGAAGACCCTCTCCGGGCCCGCCGCGCACGTCTACAGCGACGTCAACGACAACAACGAGGCGGACCCGGGCGAGGAGATCACGCCGGCCGCCGACGGGACGTTCGCCTTCCCCTTCAAGCCCTTCGCCGCGGACGGCTGCGGCACCCCGGTGCCGTGCTCGTGGGACGCGAAGACGCCGTACTCGTGGCGGACGAACCGCGAGCAGAACGCCGCGCAGGTCTTCTACTTCCTGTCGACGTTCCAGAACCACCTGCAAGCCGCCCCGATCGGCTTCACCCGCGCCGCCGGCAACTTCGACGGGCGCGACGGCGACGCCGTCGAGACCCACACCGACGACGGTGCGGCCGTACAGGACGGGCTGCCCGACAACGGCCACGTGAACAACGCCAACATGAACACGCCGCCGGACGGGCAGCCGCCCACGATGCAGCTGTTCCTGACCGCCCCCGAAGACGGCTACCCGATCGTCCAGGGCAACTGGGGCGACGACGCGGCCACCGTCTACCACGAGTACACGCACGGCCTGTCCAACCGGCTGGTCGTCGACGCCGACGGCGTCTCGACCCTCACCGGCATGCAGTCCGGCGCCATGGGCGAGGCGTGGAGCGACTGGTACGCCCTCGACTTCCTCACCTCCGAGGGACTGCGCCAGGACCGGCGGGACGTCGACGGCGAACTCGCGCTCGACCCGGCGGGCTGGATCGACCAGTCGCCCACCCGCTCCCAAGGGCTGGACTGCCCGGTGGGCTCCACCTCGCCCCGGTGTCCGGGAGACGGGAGCGCGGGGCCGGGCGGGTACACCTACGGCGACTACGGGAAGATCGGCAACGGTCCGGGGCCGCACGCCGACGGCGAGATCTGGGGCGAGACCCTCTGGGACCTGCGCACCGCGCTGGGCAGCGCGCTCACCCGGTCGCTGGTGACCCGCGCGATGGAGCTGTCGCCGGCCGACCCGAGCTTCCTCGACCAGCGCAACGCGATCCTCCAGGCCGACACCGTCGTCAACGGCGGACGCGCCCACGACCGCATCTGGCAGGTGTTCGCTGGCCGGGGCATGGGCTACTTCGCGGCGTCCTTCACGAGCTCCGACGTCAAGCCCGACGAGGACTTCTCCCTGCCGCCCGGCCCCGACGCCCCGCGCCGCGCGCTCGCCGGCACGGTCACCGACAGCGCGACCGGCGCGCCGGTCGCCGGGGTCACCGTCAGCGTCAGCGGCCACGCCTCCGGCTTCCCCGGCGCCGACCTGTCGGCCGTGACCGGGGCGGACGGCACGTACAGCATCCCGGGCGTCCCCGAGGGGACGTACCGCAAGGTGTACGCGAGCGGCGGCGGCTACGAGCCCGAGCTGCGCACCGTCACCCTCACCGGCGCCACGGCCGTCGACTGGCGGCTGCGCCGCGACTGGGCGGCCTCCTCCGGCGGGGCCTCGGTCACCGGCTTCAGCGGGCCCGACTTCGGGGACTCCGGCTGCGGTCCCGGTGGTCTGATCGACGGGTCGGCCGCCGTGTGGGGCTCGGAGGCGAAGGGCGGCACCGACGGCAAGGGCGTCGAGCCGGTGCACACCACGGTCCGGCTGCCCGCCGCCGTCGACATCACCGAGCTGCGTATCGACCCGACGGCCGGCTGCGGGGACGACCTCACGGCGTCCCTGGGCGACTACCGGATCGAGACGTCCGTGGACGGCACCTCCTGGGCCGTCGCCGCCGAGGGGCACTTCGGCCCGGCGGACACGGGCCGCCAGAACGCCGTGGCCCTCGCGGCCGGGACCGGCGAGAACGTCCGCCACGTCCGGCTGACCATGCTCGGCAACCAGGCCGCCGACCGCGGCGTCAGCTGCGCGGCCGACTCCGGCCCCTCGGGGTGCCGGTACCTCGACGCCACCGAACTCCTCGTCAACGGCGCCCCGCACAGCGCCTGACCGGAGCCTGCGGCGCCCGGTTCGCACCGGGCGCCGCAGGACCACGGGCCGGGCTCAGCCGGCGGTGAGGGTCGTCCACTTCTGGTTGGTGCCCCCGTGGCAGTCCCACAGCTGGAGCTGGGTGCCGTCGGCCGTGGCGGAGCCCGGGACGTCGAGGCAGCGGCCGGAGACGGGGTTGCGGTAGCCCCCGTTGTAGGGCTGCCAGACCTGGTTCGCGCCGCCGTGGCAGGTCCACAGGTGCGTCCTGGTGCCGTTGGCGGTGCCCGCGCCGACGGTGTCGAGGCACTTCCCGAGGGAGCGCAGGGTGCCGTCGGTGTAGGCGGACCAGGTCTGTTGCGGGCTGTTGCCGCAGCTCCAGGTCTGGACGGCGGTTCCGTCGGCGGTGTTCGCGCCGGCGACGTCCAGGCACTTGCCGGCGATGCCGGAGGACACGCGGGAGGGGGCCGGGGCGGGGTTCCTCAGCCAGCCGGCGTCGTCGGCGGCCCGGACGCTGCGGTGGAAGGCGGCGGCCATCTTCTCGTAGCCGGCGTCATTGGGGTGCAGGGCGTCGGCCAGGTCGGCCGGGGTCAGGGCGCTCATGTCCACGTACCCGACGTGCCGGCCCGCCGCCTGCGCCTCGTTCACGATCCGCGGGACGGCCTGGTTGTACGCGGCGCGGTACTGCTCCTCGGAGCCGCTGGTGGACACGACGAGGGAGGCCACGAGGACCGTCGCGTCGGGTGCGGCGGCGGTGATCCGGTCGACCAGCGACTTCAGCCGGGCGGTGGCCGTGGAGACCTGGTACGACCGGTCGAGGTCGTTCGTCCCGATCATCAGCGTCACGACGTTGGGCCGGTAGCGGGTGAGCGCGGCGTCGGTGAGATCGGCGATCTGGTGGATCAGGTAGCCGGAGTGGCCCTCGTTGTCGGGGTCGGACATCGAACCGGCTCGCCCGGTGCCGACGAAGTCCACCGGATGGCCGTCCGCCGCGAGCTTGTTGTACAGCGAACCGCGGTAGCCGTTGCCCGTGCTGCTGCCTACGCCCCAGGTGATCGAGTCGCCCATCGGCATCAGGCGCACGGGGGTGGTGGGGGCGGCGGAGGCGGGGGCCGCCGATCCGAACACGGCGGCGGCGAGCACGGCCGTCAGGAGAGCCCAGAACTTTCTCACAGAACGTCCTTTTCTCCGAGTGATCCGAGTGATCCGAGTGATCTGCGTGATCTGCGTGATCTGCGTGAGTCGGGTCGGTGAAGGGGGTCGGCTCACGGGGTGCTGAAGGGCCGGTCGTAGAGCTCCAGGCTCCGGATCGAGGCCCAGGTTCCGGAGGGCAGCCCGGTGACGGTCACCCGGACGTACCGGGCCTGCGTCCGGAAGGCGGAGACCTGTACCTGTGCGGTGCCGGTGGTGGCGGTCAGGTCGGCCAGGGTGGTCCAGGCGGCGTCGTCGGTGGAGCCCTCGATCCGGTAGCGGTAGTTCGTGTCCGGGAACTCCCAGGCGATCCGCGCTCCGGTCAGCTGCCTGCGCTCCCCCAGGTCCACCTTCAGCCACTCCCCGCTGCCGCCGCCGTCCGCGCACCAGCGGGTGGCAGTGGAGCCGTCGACGGCCTTCGCCGCGGTGTTGCCGTGGGCGCTCTCCTGGCTGCTCGCCGTGGCGGCCCGGCCGGCGGCGATGTCGGCGGGCTCCACGGAGCGGTCCAGCGTGACGCCGACGACGCTGTCCTCGGGGATGCGTGTGCGGTCGATGCCGGTGACGGTCACCGAGCCGTCGGGGCCGACGGTGTACGGCAGGCCGGTGCCCGTGGCGACGTCGAAGACGCGGGTGACCCGGGCGTCCCCGGTGGGCGGGGTGGTGAAGGCGGTGCCGGTGTGGCCGGGCAGCAGGTGGACGTAGAAGGTGTCGCCCCGGTAGGTGAAGCCGTGACGGCCGTCCACGGGCTGCCAGGGGCCGCCGCGCGTGCCGTAGACGGCCTCGCCGCAGGCCGTCAGGAAGGCGCCGACCCGGCGGACCGCCGCCGCCTGGTCGGCCGGTACCGCCCCGGTGCGGTCCGGGCCGACGTTCAGCAGGCAGGTCATGTTCCGCACCCAGGCGTTGACCAGGACGTCCATGATGGCGCCGAAGCCCATCACGGGCGCGCCGGCCGTGTAGCCCCAGGCGCCGCCGATGGTGAAGCACTTCTCCGTCACCTTCCCGGAGCGGATCGCGCCGGTCGGCACGGAACCGCCCTCCTCGCTGGCGTAGTCGCCGATCCAGCCGGAGCGCGAGGTGGTGACGATGTCGGGCTGGTGCTTGCGGACCAGCCCGGTCAGGCCGAGCGGTCTGCCGGTGGCGGGGTCGGTCTCGCTGTACGCGGCGTCCACGGGCCACTCGTTGGCGGGGTCGCGGAACTCGCCGGGTTCCCAGAAGAAGGCGGCGTCCGCGTCCGAGCCCTGCTGGCCGAGCCAGCCGCCGTCCCACCAGAGGTCGTCGATCGGGCCGTACCGGGTGACCAGCTCCTTGACCTGCTGGTACACCTCGTTCTTCATGATCCGCGCGTTCTCCTTGTGCGCGGGATCGGTGACGTAGCCCCATTTGTTGGGGAGGCAGCCCGTGCCGTGGACGTCGTAGTAGCCGGGGTAGCGCCAGCTCAGGGGCGAGTAGTAGAGGCCGACGCGCAGTCCGGCGTCGCGTACGGCGGAGACGTACCGGCCGATGAAGTCCTGCTGGAGCGGCGCCTGGCCGGAGTGCCAGGCGCTGGGGTGCGTGGACGGCCACAGGGCGAAGCCGTCGTGGTGGCGGGCGGTCAGGACGGTGTAGCGGGCGCCCATGTCCCTGGCCAGGCGCGCCCATGCGGCGGGGTCGTAGGCGTCGGCGGTGAACTGTGCGGGGCCCGGGTCGGTGACGTACCGGCGGTAGTTCTCCGGGGTGACGGCCGCGTTCTCCATGTACCACTCGCCCTTGGCCGGGCCGGCGTAGACGCCCCAGTGGAGGAACATGCCGAGTCTGGCGTCCTGCATCCAGCGGATCTTCTCGTCGGGCTGCTGCTCGACGCCGAGGTCCGGCCGGGGGATCCGCAGCGGGGGCAGGGGCAGCGGCTGCGGTGCGGCGGCGGCGCGGGCGGGGGGCGCCAGGGCCGGCGGCGCCACCGCGGCGGCCGTCACGGCGGCCACGCCGGTCAACGCCGTGCGGCGGCTGATCGGTTGGGACACGGCTCTCTCCTGTACTCCGGGCACTACCTCCGACATGGGATGTATTAGCGGGTGCACAGGAGGCAGTTGTCCATAACCGGGGCGGAAATCGCCTTGAAACAGCGGTTCTTGTGCGGCTCGTTTCCGCCCTGGGCATGATTGACATCGGATGTATCGGAGGGGGCGGGTGTCGTCACCAGCCTGTCGGCAGGCCGGCGAGGAAGGGGGTGAGCCGGTCGGCGATCAGGCGGTCGTCGTGGGCGGAGTAGTGCCAGTCGCAGCCGAGGAAGTCCAGGCCCGCGTCGTCGAGGAACCAGTACCGCACCCGGCTGTCCCCGGCGTCGTTGCGGGCCCGCACCACCTGCTGGACCTGGGCGGCGTACTGGCCGGCGCCCACCGCCACGATGGTGGTACCGGCGCCGTAGCGGGCGCGCAGCTTCTGGACGAAGTCGCCGTAGGCGGCGCGGTAGGCGGACGCGAGGCTGTCCGGTGTCCAGCGTTCCCCGGGGTTGATGGCGGTCGAGAAGTCGTTGGTGCCGAGGTTGACCACGACGACCTGGGGGCGCCAGGTGCCGGGGTTGTGCCAGACGTCGCCGGGCACGTTCAGCAGGGCGCGGTCGTAGTAGGTCCGGTAGCTGACGTCCGGCGACCCGCCGTTGTAGTTGCGCACCATGCCGAGGCCCGAGTAGCCGTTGACCTGGTAGTCGGCGCCGAGGCGCCGGGCGGTGAGGGCGCCGTAGCTCACGTCGGTGTTGGTGGTCCTGCGCACCTGGTCCCCGGTGCAGGTGCGGGAGGTCGAGAGGTTGCCGTAGCCGACCGTCAGGGAGTCGCCGATGAACTCGATCTGGCGGCTGCGGGCGGCGGGCCGGTCCAGGACGGCGCCGCCGGGCGCGGCGAGGAAGCCGCCGAAGGAACTGGTGGTCCAGGGAGTGTCGTTGCGTTTGACGAGGCGGACGGTGTGCGTGCCGTTCGCCAGGCCGTTGATCCAGCGGGTCGTCCTGCCGGGGGTGACGAGCGTGGCGACCGTGGTTCCGTCGATCTGGACGTCGTAGTCGGCGGCCGGGTCGTCGAGGACGACGCCCACGCCGGTACCGCTGACGCGTCCTTCGAAGTACACGCCGGGCCAGCTGTAGCGGAACGTGCCGCCCGCGTCCTGGACCCGTCCCGCCGTGTGCACCTGCGCGGGCGCCGCTGCGGCGTGCGCGCCGGCCGGCAACGCCGTCAGCAGGGCGGTCGCCGCCGCGAGCACCGCCGTCCGCATCCGGTGTCGCGGGCGCGGGGTCTTCGGGGCCTTCGAGGTGATGGTCATGTGGGGGGTCTCCTCGCTGTGGGGGGTGCCCCTATCTCTTTCGTCAAGGGGCGGGTCGGTTGATTGGTGATGTTTCAGGCGGCTTGGGGGACGGCTTGAGGTTCGAAGAACGTGCCGTC